>JBFMBQ010000255.1:0-14414 GCA_040755115.1 bacterium | reverse complement strand
GCTCAAATCTGAAGCGTCTGAGTCCCTTCTTTTCAAGCAATCCTTTTTCTTCATATTCAGGCAATTTTTTCAAGCCATGCAACGGCAGCACTTCCTGCGCAACTGAATAGCCGATGTTGATCAACTCCCGAGTGGCGAACGGAAGCATATTGAAGTGATCCATGAAGAAGATTTCGTTCGGTGATGGAAAAAAAATATATTTCAGGTGGGGATTGAAATTCAATTTTTCCGCCACATCGTTCAGCAGCGAACGGTGCGCTTCATCGGTGAGTTCCGGATGTTTCTTCCGAAAAGTCCCGGAGCGGATGTAATCGTAAAGATTTTCCTTTTCAAGATGAAATTCCTTAGGATTCTGGATTTTCTGGTAAATTATTGTATTGAATGCCTGCATAATAATTGAATAAAGCCCCATCTCAACAACGCCGCCCATATTGCCGTTGCGGATGTATGGAGTGAAAGTGTGCGATACGAATATGAGGTCGGCGCCTTTTTCTTTTGCCACATGTGTTGACAACGCCTTCTTGACCTCGCCGTCGTAATACATAACGCCGTCAATTTCCACAGGTTTGAACAGTCCCGGCACAGCGCATGAGGCGTGCACGGCGCGTGAGATTGATGCGTTGTTCAGATAGCGGTCGCGGTAAAAGTTATCTTCTTCGGTACCGATCCAGGGGGAGCGCTCCATTCCGAAGATCGCCTTGCGCGGGTAATCTACTTCTGTTGCAATAACATTGAATTCAATGCCATGCTTTTCATAAAGTTCGTTAAAATCGTTGATCAGAACGACATCCTCAAGATATTTTTCCAGTCTTGATAGCGAAAAAAGCCCTGTTGGCGGAAAAATTTCGCGCAGCAGCGCCTCTATGCCTATGCCAGGACCATACTTATCACGAAGTTTATAAATCTTCATATATCGCTTGAGTATATCAATCACATCTTTGACCGAGATGAAATTGGGGTGAAAGACATCCTGATACGAGAACCCCGTGAGATCGCCCTTTTCTCTCTTTATGGGATTGTAGAAATAACTCAACAGGGTCTTGTTTTCAAGTTTGGTCTCTATCACTTCCTCGTCAAAACCGTTCACAACGAATGCGCCGAAGATTGAGCCGCCGCTGCTGCCGACGATGTGCTTAATGTAGTGACGGTCTCCTTTTTTTTCTTTGCCCTCGCCGCTGACTTCAATACCGTATTCTTTGAGCGCAACGCTCACGCCAACATGATAAAACAGAGCCTTAGCGGCGCCGCCGCTGGCGACAAAGGCTATCCGTTTGAATTTGCTGAGGTCAAGGGATTCCATCGCACGAGGGGATTCTTACACAACTTATCAAGTCATTATTTTTCCTTCCCAATCTGATTATACCACAAGATTGTAATTTTTATCCACGAATTACACGAATTAACACTAACTTTTGGTTTGAACATTTTTTATAAAGATGATATTCTACTCGTGAATAATGCGATTTTTCAATGCGTTCATATTAAAAGGGGGGATTATTTATGGGGAATGTAAAACGAGTATTTCCTTTATTCATCTTGGCCTTCCTGACGATGTTATCCAGAACTGTTTATGCTCAGGATACAACGGCGTTGAGACTGGACAAACCGCCTGAGAATGCGATATGGCTTGACAGTCTTGACATTAAAAAAATGGCGAGACATGCAGGGAGATTGATGGGTGGAAAATCTGTTGACGGCAGCCCGATGTTTATAAAGAACACGCTCTTTCGTCATGGCATTGGTGTATGCAGTGACAGTGCCATCTGGATAGATCTGAAAGGGGCAGCGGTGCGCTTCGTATCAATGGTGGGCATTGACGATTTCAGGCATGGCATTGGTGCTGTAACTTTCCAGGTGTGGGTTGATGGGAAGAAGGTGAAACAGATAAGCGGAATGCGGGGCGGTGATAAACCGAGTCTTATTTCGGTTGATGTAACCGGTGCGCAGCGTCTGATGCTTGTATCCAGTGGGGAGGAGATTGGCGGCTGCGAGAACGGGGTTGGCTGGGGTGGTGCGCATCTGGTGCTGATGCCGGATGTTAAGGAAAAACCTGAAGTGGCTGAGTTTGAAGAAGAGACTTCGCTGCCTATCGCCAGCGGTGACCCGCCGGAACCTGCCATCCATGCCCCCCGAATCGTCGGCACAACTCCGGGCAGACCTTTCCTCTTTCTCATCCCTGCAACAGGTGAACCGCCGCTCGCTTTCAGCGTAAAGAACCTGCCCGAAGGGCTTTCTCTTGATTCAAAAACAGGCATAATCACAGGCTCTATGAAAAAAGAAGGCGAATTCGTTGTGGAGTTGACTGTTGATGGTCCGAGGGGCACGGCTATGCGCAAACTCAAGATCATCAGCGGCAAAAACAAACTTGCGCTCACGCCCCCGATGGGCTGGAACTCCTGGAATGTGTGGGGGCTGTCGGTTGACGACGAGAAGGTGCGTCGTGCAGCGGACTGGATGATTAAAAGCGGGCTGGCTGCGCACGGCTTCCAATACATAAATATAGATGACGGTTGGGAGAAAGGGCGCGCTGAAAACGGCGAAATCGTTCCGAATGAGAAGTTCCCGGATATGAAAGCCCTTGCGGATTATGTTCACAGCAAGGGGCTCAAACTCGGCATTTATACCTCGCCGGGACCGAAGACCTGCGGGGGTTATGAGGGGAGTTATCAGCACGAGTTTCAGGATGCTGAAACCTACGCAAATTGGGGCATTGATTACATCAAATACGACTGGTGCAGTTATGGCGCGTATGCCAAAGGTAACAGCCGTCCCGAACTGATGAAACCATATTTGTTGATGCGCGAGGCACTGGACGGAGTGGGGCGCGACATAGTTTACAGCCTGTGCCAGTATGGTATGGGGGCAGTGTGGGAGTGGGGTGCAGAAGCGGGCGGCAACCTGTGGCGCACAACCGGCGACATCACAGATAACTGGGGCAGTATGGCAGGCATCGGGTTTGGTCAGAGCGGACACGAAAAATATGCCCGCCCCGGACACTGGAATGACCCCGATATGCTCGTTGTCGGAAAGGTCGGGTGGGGTCCAATGGTTCATCCCACAGGGTTGACGCCTAACGAACAGATAACGCATATCACGCTGTGGAGCATACTCGCCGCCCCACTGCTGTTAGGCTGCGACCTGTCAGGCATGGATCAGTTCACGATAGACCTTTTGACTAACGAGGAAGTGCTTGAGGTAGATCAAGACCCACTCGGCATACAGGGTTCGCTGGTAATGAAAGACGGTATGTTTGAAGTGTGGGCGCGCCCGCTATGGGATGGGACGAAGGCGGTGGCGTTGTTCAATAAATTTATAGAACGGGCGGAAATCACTGTGAAATGGTCAGACATCGGCATCAGTGGTGGGCAGCCGGTGCGCGACCTGTGGCAGCAGAAAGATTTGGGCATGTTTGATGGTTCGTTCACGGCGGCGGTGCCAGCGCACGGGGCATTGCTCGTGAAAATCGGCAAGCCAAAAACCACAGATTGGTAAAACATACAATTGTAGCGCAGGCTTCCAGCCTGCGTTGTCTTAAGCCGCATAAAGAACCTTTCGTGTGCGATTGAGTTCGCGCAGAAACCAGGGATTTTTTGGTGCGCCTGCCATCACCAGGTCAATATCCCTGCCAAGCAGCCTCTCCAATTCATCCCGAAGGTCGTGGTAATGCGCCAGCCACGGCCCGAGGTCTTGACCCGGCAGAAACTCCACAATGAAATCAATGTCGGAATGCTCAATGTCAAATGTGTCGTCCGCAGCAGACCCGAATACTTCAAGCCGCTCAACTCCATACCGGCGGCATAGTTCCCCGATCGTTTCCCTGTTCTGCTCTATCAAAGGAATCATTACAATTCACCATTAGTTATTCACTATTGACTCATTTCTTCCTTTCAGTTTACTCAACTTTAATGGTTTCGGCAAGCAAGTAGACCTGAACCCTAATTTATGCATGTTGACGCATGATCAGCGCGCCGTTATACTAATTTTCAGAAGAAAATTTTATGGGGGTGTTTAATAGATGAATAGTTTCAAAGTTGTCTTTCTTTTAGGACTTCTAACAGGATTGTTTCTGATAGTCGGCGGCGTTTTGGGCGGTCAGAGTGGAATGATTATCGCCTTTGCGTTTGCTGTGATTATGAATTTCGGTGCATACTGGTTCAGCGACAAGATAGTGCTCGGCATTTATCGCGCAAAGGAAGTAAGCAGGGACGAGGCGCCGGGATTGCACCGCGCGGTGGAGAAAGTGGCGGTAGCGGCGCAGGTGCCGAAGCCGAAGGTTTACATCCTGCCAATGCCAGTGCCGAACGCCTTTGCCACAGGGCGCGACCCTGCCCATGCTGCGGTGGCTGTTACTAAAGGGCTTATGGAGATGCTCACGCCGGAGGAACTGGAAGGCGTGATTGCGCACGAGATGGCTCATGTAAAGAATCGCGATACACTTATACAGTGCCTGGCGGCGACGATAGCGGGAGCGATAATGATGCTGGCGTCAATGGCGCGGTGGGCTGCGATTTTCGGCGGCTACGGGCGCGACGAGCGAGATAGAAGCGGTATGTTCACTTTCATCATAATGGCTGTGCTCGCGCCTATTGCCGCTATGCTCATTCAGATGGCGATTTCACGCTCACGCGAATACCTCGCCGACGCAAGCGGAGCCAAATATCTGCATAATCCGTCAGGACTCGCCAATGCGTTGCGCAAACTTGACCATGTGGCGCGCCGTTACCCGCTTGAAACCTCACCCGCAACTTCTCATTTGTTTATTGTAAATCCTCTCAGCGCAAGAGGCATCGCCAGCCTCTTCTCTACGCATCCACCAGCCGAAGAGCGCATAAAACGGCTGGAAAAAATGATAGCATAATCCTCAACTATACATACTCTCCGTGAAAGAGTTCTCCTTAATGGGAGACGGGAGAAGTGAGATGGTAGACGGTAAATGATTTAAGTCATCTTCCATCTCCCATCTACCGTTTCACATCTGTCGTTTGCCTCTGCCTTGTTAATAAAATCCATTTTTGTTAAGATTAAAAGGCGAAAAAGGATGTGATGTGCAATGAATACGGTTCTGATATTTGCTGGGTTGGTTATAATAATTTTTGTTCTCCTTCGTCATACTCGTTGCGGAACAAGCAATGTCGGACGCTCTTATGATGAATACATCTCAAAGCGTCGCCTGAAAATCCCCGAGAAAGACAAAGAGTTCGGCAGGGACACTAAATGGGTGATAGGGGATGATGGAAAGAAGAGTTGAAATACTGCGGGAGTTGAATCCGGAACAGGCGGAGGCGGTTACTACAGGAGGTTATCCCCTTCTTGTTCGTGCTGGGGCTGGCAGCGGTAAGACGCGGGTAATCACCTACCGCATTGCCTATCTTATCGGCTGCTGCGGAGTGAAACCGTGGAATATTCTCGGATTGACCTTCACTAACAAGGCGGCTGATGAGATGAAGGAGCGGGTAATAAGACTTGTCGGCAATGAAGCAGAGGGGGTGATGATCAGGACTTTTCACTCATTCTGCACATACATCCTGCGCCGCGAGGCGGACCGCGCCGGCTTCAAGCCCGGATTCTCAATTTATGATGAACCGGAGCAGAGAGAAGTGATCAAACACTGTTTAACAGAAATGAATATCCAATCCACCGCTGCTGATCTTGAAATAATACAGAACTCAATATCAATGGCAAAAAATTTCTGCCGCACTCCTGGAGATTTCTTCCCTGGGAATCATCCCCTGACTGATCGCATACAGGCGATTTATGAGAAGTATGAGCGAAAACTTGTTGAGAACAACGCCCTGGATTTTGACAATCTTATTCTTAAAGTGATTGAACTCTTTCAGAAGGAAAGGGATATTCTGGAGAAATACCGCCGCCGCTTTCCTTACATCCTTGTTGATGAATATCAGGATACAAATCATGCGCAGTTTGTGCTGCTGCAACTTCTCGCCGGCAGGTGTGGGAATCTGATGGCGGTGGGCGATCACGATCAGGCAATTTACGGCTGGCGCGGTGCGGACATAACGAATATCCTGACATTTGAGAAAAAGTTTGACAGCGTGCGCATTGTGGAACTGGGGCAGAACTACCGTTCAACGCAGTGCATACTTGATGCGGCGAACTCACTGATAAGATTCAACACAGGTTCATCGGGAAAGAAGTTGTGGACGACAAGAGGGCAAGGCGAGAAGGTGAGGTATTATGCCTCAATGAACGAGCGCGATGAGGTTGATTTCGTGCTTGATGAGGTGGAGAGACTGTTAAGTGATGGGTATGACCTTAATGATTTTGCGGTGCTTTTTCGCACACGGGCACAGACGCGGGTATTTGAGGATGCGCTTAAGAGACGATATATCCCTTACAAGATAATCGGACTGGCGGGTTTTTATGAACGCAAGGAAATAAAGGACATAATTTCCTACATGAAATTACTCGCCAATCCGGCGGATAAACTCGCCTTTGCCCGTGCCGTTACATCACCTTCCAGGGGCATCGGTCCGAAGACGATTGAGGCGGTCTACGCCGCACTTGACCGCGCCGCCGCAACCACTGCCTCCATCCTTGATTCTGCTCACAAAAAGGACTTATCTCCGAAGGTCATTGCATTCCTTGAACTTATTGATGGTCTGCGTAAAAAAGTTGACCAGGTGCCACTCGGTGAATTGATAGATGAGGTTATCAAGGATTCAGGTTATTTGAAGTATCTTTCTACGATGGAAGCCAATGAGGGGCGTGCACGGCATGAGAACCTTCAGGAATTGAAATCCATCACGGTGGAATATGCGGCACAGTCCGGCGACACGACGCTGGAGGGTTTTCTATCGCGCATTTCGCTTTTGTCTGATGCTGACACGGCTGATGCGGAGGGAGGAGCGGTGAAGTTGATGACGCTTCACTGCGCAAAAGGACTTGAATTCAGGGTTGTCTTCATTTCCGGCATGGAAGAGGGGCTGCTGCCCCATCATTCGGCGATGGAAGACATCGGCGAGTTGGAGGAGGAGCGGCGCTTGTGTTATGTTGGCATCACTCGCGCGAAAGAACTGCTTTATCTGACGAGTGCGTTTCAGAGGTTGCTGTTTGGCTATGTGAGGACGCCCAAGCCATCGCGTTTTCTCAGTGAAATCGCGGTGAACTGCGTGGAGGAAGTAACAGATCAGTTCCGCTCATCATTTTTTGAGCAGCCGGCGGCGGCGATGCGCCGCAGCGAGGAGTGCTGGCGTGAGGGCGACCGCGTGCGGCACTCTATCTGGGGCGAAGGAATGGTGGTCTCACTGAAGGATACCGAGATTTGCGTTGCGTTCCCTGGGCTGGGTATAAAACGCCTTGATCTGAAATTTGCGCCTTTGCAGCGGGCATAAGTGAAAATTTTGAATTTTCATTTTGAAATGAAGAGATCATTTAACCCTGCAACCGGCAACTATGTTTTCTCTGTGATCAGAAAGATGCTCGTTCTTATATTGGTTCTTTTCTCACATTTCGCTTACGCCATGAAGAGTCCCCAGGACATTCTCGTTGATTCAATTGAAAGCGATCTGCAATCATTTTTTAAGGAAAGACTCAAGTACCAAGAGGAAAAAATCAGCATCGCATTACTGCCCCTGGAAGACGCCACAGGCGTATATGACAAAGACTCACAAATCATCACGCAGTTGCTCGTCGGAAGGTTCACGCTGAATCCGATTTTCTCCATAATGCAACTATCATCGGTTGAAAAAACTTTCGCTGAACTTTATCCCGCTAAAAAGGTTGATGGTCTCTCCCAGTCCGAACTTATCGCACTCGGCGCCAGCCTCCATAAGCAGTATCTTATATCCGGAGGTTTTTTCAGATCCGATTCGGTCGCATATCTGCAACTTTTTCTGAGAGATTTATCAAACGGCATCCTGATATATGCACCGATGTTCAGAGTGCCCGCGCACGAACTGGGCGAGGGCAAGACCGAAACCGAAGTTGTTAATCCCGAGACAGCGAAGGAAACGATGCGGCATGAGAAGGTTGAAGGCAGCGTAGTGCTTTTTGAGGGCGATATGCCGGGTTACCCTGTAGTTGATTTTGCCCTGTTTGACCTTGGCAAGGGACAGAAAGCCGTTGCGTTCATTACCACTGAGTCCTTTGCGGTGCACCGAATTGACCCCGATAACCGTCTGACGAGGATATGGACAAGTGAATATAAAACCCCTTTCCCATTGCGCGGACTTGCCGGTCACCTTGATATTCGCCAGAACGGCGATGCGATCAATGCTGTGGTTTCAATCAACAAGTTCAAACATTCCTTCTTGTATAAGTGGGAGGGTGAGGAGTTTAAAATAGAGACTAACATAGACGGTTTTGTCGTCAATCGCAGAGATGACCACTGGCTTGTATCAAGATATGGCAACGGCGTGATTTCATACTCCGGCAAAAATACATTTATCCGTGATGGCATGAGCGATGAGGGGAAAGAACAATATCCTTTTCAGTTGCCGGTTGATTATTATGCAGGCTGCATACTTTTTTATGACACGGTGAATCCGGATTTAACGAAGGTCGGTGTTGTGGATGAGGGGGGCGTGATTCATATATATGGGGCGAAGGGGCAGGAGAAGGTTAAGGCGACGGGCGTCTACGGCAGCGGGTTTGATTGCCTGGAGTCGCAGGAAGTGTTGTATTTTGCCGCGACCGCCGATGCCGCCGATACGGACTCGGTGATCCTGCTTTCATATCATGATGGCGGGATAAATGAGGTGTGGCGTTCGCGGGCGATGCGTGGGGCGGTTTATGATGTGAAGTCTTTTGACCTTGATGAAGATGGCGTGAGTGAGATATTCGGCGTGTTAGAACAGGGAGATGGGGGGGGGAAGTTCTTTGTTGTTCATCCTGTTTTTCCATATTAATCCTGTTTCCTATTATGAATAATCCAGAATGAGATAAATGATGCAATGTTTAGAACTGTGCCGCGATCACTTGGAACGATTCATCCTCTGTCATTTATAATTGCTGTCTTGGGGTTTATTTGTTTTTCCGCTGTTTTTTCTGATTTTTCCTCCGCAGCGCTGCCTCCTCGCTTTGGCGGGGAAGCCACGGCTGGCATCTGCACAAAGATTACCAATTTTCTCCCTGCTCTAACGGTTGAAGACGATGAATTTATGGTATCGTCAAGCATCTACGAGCCGCTGGTCAAGTTAGGTGAAGACGGCGAGGTCGTGCCGTTTCTTTTACAGAAGTTGCCCGTAGAATCGGATGACAGATTTATTTATTACTTTGCCTTAAAAGATAACATATATTTTCACAATGGGAAGAAACTCACCGCAGGAGATGTGCTTTTCACAATACAGGAAGTGTTGAAAAATCGCCGTTCGCCATACTCATGGATTTTTCAGGACATTGAAGGTGCCGCTGAGTTCAGAAAAGGCACGAAGAGCGAGATCAGCGGCGTGAAGGTTCTTGACCCGCTTCGTTTTGAAATCAGGCTGAAAAAACCGGAACAGAGTTTCGTTGCTTCACTCGCAATGCCTGCCGCCTTCATAATGGCTGCCGGCGTAGACCATAGGGAGACGCCGGTCGGCACAGGTCCGTTCAAGTTCAGCGAAAAACGGGCGAGCGGCAGCATCATACTTGAAGCGAATCGGCAATATCACGGCGGCAGACCTTATCTTGACCGCCTCGTATTCCGTGTTATACCAGACCTTGAGGATGCCCTGATAGAATACAAAAGGGGCAAACTTGATGTTGTGGAAATCGCTCCTGATAAAGTGAAGGCAATCGGGACATCTGAAGAGGGAAAGTTGCTTAAGGGCTTGGGGAAGCGTTTAGTCTTTCTTGATGAGAACATAAACGAGCCGCCCCTTGATGACATAGGTGTAAGAAAACAACTTTTTTTTGCGATTGATCGCGATGCCATTGTTGAAGTGATATTAGGTGGAGAGGGAAGGGTTGAGAGTTCTTTGCCCGGACTCAAGAAGGTCGCCCCGAAGCGTGCGGCTGCCGGTAAACTGCTTCAATTATGGTATCCTTCTGATGATCGGACGCTTGCTTTCGTTGCCGAGCGGATAAAATACGATCTTTTTACAAAGATGAATTTGCAGGTAAAACTTGTGAAGCGCAGCCAGGGGGAATTGCTTGTTCTGGAAAAAGAGAAGGAACCCGCTTTCATTCTGCGCACTCTGCTGTATCCCGACACATTGACCGGAACGATGGATGAGATGTTTTTTAATTCTAAATACAGCACGAATTTCAGTGTATTGGCACTGCGGATGAGAAAGTCGTCCGATGTCCCTGTCGGCTTTTCTGCTGTCTCTGTTGTGCCGCTGTATTCTTATAAGAGAAATCTTCTTGTGTCTTCAAAACTGTCCGGTGCGAAGATTAGTTATTTGAATGGGATAATTTTTGAAGAGGTTTTTCGCAGGTTGTTATGATATGAAAGTAAAAACGAGATCAGTCAGGCTTTCAATCAGGGCGAAACTGTTTTTTGCGTTCATACCGATTTATTTCCTTTTACTGGGAATGATATATCTGCTTTCACTTCGTTTTGTGGCAAGTTTTGAAGAGATTTCGCAGTTGCGGCTGCGCAGTGCGTTAAGCGGGATAACAACGGAATTTCAGCGCAAGGTTGTAACCACGAGGGAGCGTGTGGAGGCGGTCTCGCAAGACCGTGCGCTCATAGAGCGTGTGATAATGTATAACTTTGCTCCGAATAATCTGATCAACGAGGTCGTTCGCATAAAAACCGCCACCGGGCTTGATGTTCTTAAGGTGATAAGTCCGCGTGGCACACTGCTCGCTTCTGGTGCGTCCCGCGCGGATTTCGGCCGCCGCGTGCAGAATCTGGACACGATAAAGAGCGTATTGAAGAACAACACAACCGTTGTGATAGAGAAGGAGCGTGTCCTTAACAGGGAATTTGCGTCCCTGAATGTTTATTATCCGATCATTTATCTCGGGAAGCCAGCCGCAGTTCTCGTAGGCGGCAGTTACATTGATCTGGAGTATATGAAGACGCTTGAGGATTTGAGCACGGCACGGGTTATGTTATATGAGGGTTATCGTCCTGTGATCGGTTCGGGCGGCGTTGGGGGCGGGAACATTTTGACAGTGGATGAAAATTTCCTGTATCAACTTGAGAAGAACCCACAGAGCACCGAGCATATTCGTGCGGGTAGAGAGGAATATTTGGTGAGCGGGGTGCCGCTTGCAGTGGAGGAACATGGGGAGACGCTCGGCTTTTTTGTTCTTGCGCTTTCGCTGAGGAAAGAGAGTGCGCTCGTAGGAGTGATGAGGCGCGATATAACTTATCTTGCTGTTGTCGGGCTGTTTATAACAATAATTGTTGGGACTTTGTTGTCGCTCGGGTTCACGAAGCCGATAGGGGCGCTTGTGCGTGCGGCGCGGCGCGTAGGTAGAGGGGAACTGGACGGTATCGCGGTTAATGTCCGTTCAAGCGATGAGATTGGGCTGCTCGGTGAAACCTTCCGCCGTATGGCGCGCGACCTGATGGAATACCGCACAAGGCTTGTTCTCACGGAACGCACGGCAGCCTGGAGAGACATCGCACGGCGCATCGCTCACGAGATCAAAAATCCGCTCTCCCCGATACAACTTTCAATGGAGAACCTCAAGAGAGCCTTCAGCGAGGACAGAAGGCGTTTTGAAAGGATTTTCCCGGAATGCACTGACACGATACTTGAAGAGGTAGACCGCCTGCGCCGCCTGGCAGGCGAATTCTCTGATTTTGCGCGAATGCCGCTGCCGCGCTTTGAGGATGTCCATCTGTCGGAGATCATTGAAAATGCTGTGCAGTTATACAGAGAAATTTCTGACAAAGTAAAAATTTCGGTCATTAAGGAAAGTTCAGATCAACTTGTAGTGCGTGGGGACAGAGATCAGTTGACGCAGGTCTTTGAAAATCTGCTCAAAAATTCCATTGAGGCGATGAAAGGAGTGGGCGAGATTAAAGTTACGGTAAAAGAAATAGACGGGAGAATGGTGGTGATCGTTGAGGACAACGGTCCGGGGATTGCGAGGGAAGACCTTCCGAAAATCTTCACCTCTTATTACACCACGAAAGATGGCGGCGGGCTGGGGCTTTCCATCGTTCATCGGATATTGCAGGACCACGGGGCGCGCATAGAAGTGCACAGCGAGGCGGGTGTGGGCACCTGGTTCATTATTACCTTCCCTGAACCGGGGACGGTGTCCGCTGCGAACGGTGGTGAAAGAACTGTTTGATTAAGTGGTGAGTGCGGAATGTGGAATACGGAATGCGAGATGAATTCCGCAATCCGCAATCCGAATTCCTCAATTAGGATGAGCAATGACAGGCAAGATACTTGTAGTTGACGATGAAAAAAACATACTAAAGTCAGTTGCGATGACCCTCAGCGAGGATCAGCACATTGTGTTTACATGCGGCAATGTTGATGAGGCTGTTCGTCTCCTTGAGCGTGAGCAGTTTGATGCTGCGCTTGTTGACATACTTATGCCTGATGTGGACGGTATGGAGTTTTTGCGTATGTGCCGTGATCGGTGGCGTGATATGCAGGTGGTGATGATGTCGGGACACGGCACGATCAGCACGGCGGTTGAGGCTACGAAACTCGGCGCTTATGATTTTCTTGAAAAGCCGCTGTCGCGTGAGAAACTCCTGCTTACAGTGCAGCGCGTTCTTGAATTCAGACGACTTGAACGCGAGAATCTTGAACTGCGCAGTCAGGTCGCAGAGAGGCACCGGATAGTAGGCAGAAGTGTGATTATAAGAGAATTGATAGAAAAAATTCAACGCATCGGTCCGACAAACAGCCGTGTCCTCGTTCGCGGAGAGAACGGCACAGGCAAGGAACTCGTCGCAAGGGCACTGCATGCGGCGAGCCAGCGCGCAGATAAACCCTTCGTTAAGGTAAACTGTGCTGCTATCCCGCACGATCTTATTGAAAGCGAACTCTTCGGACACGAAAAAGGCGCTTTCACGGGCGCTATATCTATGCGCCGCGGAAAATTTGAACTGGCTCACCGCGGCACCATTTTCCTTGATGAAATCGGCGACATGCACCTTGACACGCAGGCGAAAGTGCTGCGTGTGCTTGAAGAAAACGAATTTGAGCGCGTCGGCGGCGCCGAAGTCATCCGCGTGGATGTGCGCGTTATAACTGCTACGAACAAAGACCTGGAAAAAGAAATTGAAAAAGGCAATTTCCGTGAAGACCTTTACTATCGGCTTGATGTGATTCCCTTCAGAGTCCCCTCGCTCAGGGAACGCAGGGAAGACATACCGCTTCTCGCCGCCTTTTTCCTTGATCAGTTTCAGAAGGAATACGGCGGGAAGAAAAGAACAATTGCGCAGGATGCGATGAATCTGTTATGCGAATATTCCTGGCATGGCAATGTCAGGGAATTGCGAAACCTGATAGAACGCATCTATATAATGTCGTCCCGCGAGATCATTACCGCCGAAGAACTGGAGATGTTTATGCCCTCTGAGCCTGTGGAGAGTAATGAACCGCTGACGCTTCGGGAAGTGATGAACCGCAGCGAGCGGGATTTTATAATGAAAACATTGAGGGAAAACAATTTCAATGTAACCGAGACAGCAAAACAACTGAAGATTGAAAGAAGTCATCTATACAAAAAAATCCGAACGCACGGTATAACCTTACCCTGACAATGAAAATTTCAAATTTCAAATATGTAAAGATACTTGAAATTATTCTCATTTCTTTGTGCCTCTGTGCCTCTATGCTTATTTTCTTTCACGCAATTTCAACAGACGCACGAACATCCTCCCTCGCCGCATCTAAAAAATTGGCAAAAGAAGAAGGCGCTCATTTTGAACTATACCTTGATCTGTGGGAAGTTATGGCGGAACTCCGCGACGAAAATAACAATGTCTATTATCTGACCTTCTGCTTTTATCGTTCCGGTCCCTATTTTATGGAACTCCGGTACTATCTTGCCGGCTTGTATGATGTGAAAGAGGGCAGGTATTATCACGAAACCAGGGGCGACAAACTGCTTACTGAGGCTGCACGACGGGAACTTCGTCAGAAGGCTGAAAACTTTCCTGAAAACACCTTTTTTGCAGACGCTGCGGAACGCATCAAGAACAGCGAATACAGAAATTTTACCGCCCTCAACCAGCCCCCGACTATTTACAAAAGCAGACTTTTTATTCAACATGATTCCTTCCACTTCAAGCGTATTTCACAAAACTTGTTCCTCTATTCCCTTCACTTCCCCGTTGAGGGAAAAATCGTTTCCCTTTCGCTTGAGTCATTTACCGACCCGATTGTTTATGACAACAAAAACCCCATAGCGCCCGGCGACGGCACCGATCTGCGCAGTTACGCCTTCCCCGAAATGCGCTTCCAGGGCACCATCACCACTGATGAGAAAAAATTATCAATCTATGGAAAAGGCTGGTATTATCACATCTGGGGACTGACAAGCAT
>JBFMBQ010000254.1:0-4244 GCA_040755115.1 bacterium | reverse complement strand
ACAGGAAAAAGCGATAGACACCTTCTATGCGCTTTTAGTGCACACCAGTTCCACGCATGGAGGTTTTGAGTGGAGCATAACACCGTGGGGCAACCGCGATTACGGAAACAATCTGGCGCCGCACGGGTGTTTTGCGGGGAAGTTTCTGCTGTTTTACCGCAACATGTTCGTGCGCGAACAGGGGCGCACCCTGCATCTTGCCTCGGCGCTGTCGCCTGCATGGTTTCAACCCGGCAAGGTAATTTCGTTCCGAAACGGACCGACCGCCTTCGGCAAAATCTCTTATGAAATGCACATCAAGGACAACGGCGCCGAAATCACAATCCAGCCTCCGGAGCGCGACATCTTTGATGTTATGATTCTTCACTTTCCGCCGCACCTGCGCGTTACTGCTGTTAGTGCAGATGGAAAATCGCAGGATGTAAAAGATAACGCTGCCGCTGTGCCACCGGGAACAAAAATAGTCAGCGTCAAATGGGAAAAGATCGGTTCGCCTGATATAAATTATGAGACAGCGGTTAAGAAATATCTTGAAGAGTATTCAAGGCGCAAGAAATCACAGGAATGATTTAAATAAACAGGATTGACAGGATAATACTGGTTTAATCTTCACTGCGAGTGCGTCGGACAAGAAAGGCGCACAAAGTCATTATCACGAGAAGTGCTGCTGCAAACAGCATCGCAGCGCGAAGTCCGCTCGCCTGTGCGATCTCGCCTATTGCGGCGTTGAATATGATGTTGCCGAGCGCTGAAAAGCCGATAATTATCCCGCTGATGATGCCGAGGTTGGAGGGGAAACGATTGCCGCCTATAGCAACGGTTGTGGCGAAAATCCCCGAAAAAAACAGACCTGTTAAACCAAGTAAAATCGCCGCCATTATATAATCACTTGTTATAAAAGTAGCGATCGCCGTTATCAGAGATAAAAGCGTCATGGCACGCAGCAAAGTTGTGTCCGGAACAACCCGTCCCGCCAGTGTGGAAAAAATTCTGCCAACTGTCATCGTAAACCAGTAGAGAGTGAGAAAAATGCTGCTGGTCAGACCTGCATCAATTTCAGTATAACCGAGGTTAACATGCAAGCGTGCGGTCAGCGGCTGCCCGCGGAGTAAAACTTCATCAAAGTAGCGCACAATCCATGCGTTTATGCCCATCTCTGCGCCGACATAGCACGCAATAGCAGCGCCGAGCAACAGCACTGTCGGGTTTCGCAGAAGTAATGCCATATCTCTGAAGCGCAACATTTCTTCACGCTCCACTTGCTGAAACCTCTGCATCGCTATTAAGCCCGCTATGATAAGTGAAATCACACCTATCAGGACATACAGTGCACGCCAGGATACCCCGCTGTGCAGCAGAAAACCCGCAACGGTGGGCCAGGTGAACGCACCGACTCCAAAATATACATGGAGAAGATTAAGCGAATACACCCTCGTTCTGCCGTAAAGATTAGAGATGAGGGCATTCACTGACGCCTCCATTGCACCGCCGCCAGCACCGCTTAAAAACATCATCACGAAAAGCACAGGGAGACTCCGCGCCTGACCGAATCCGATAAGCGACAACCCCAGTACCGCTACCCCGCCCAACATCACCTGCCGCAGTCCGACTTTATCTATTAAATACCCCGCGTAAAACACAGATGTTATGAAGCCGACGAAATGAAACGATATAAGAAACCCCATCGCCCGCTCGCCTATGTTGAAGGTATGCGCGATCGGTGCGTTGCACGGTCCGATGCTCGTTACCGTGAAGGCATAGGTCATAAGATACAGATAACTGGTATATGTGAGCAGCCGTTTATTCATTGCTGATTATTATATAAAAAAATGTAGGGGCAGGTTTCAAACCTGCCCCTACAGCGAATCCTGTGAAATCAAATTCAATTCTGCACCCTGATCTGGTCGTTCACTGTCATCTGCTCTGAGCCGTCGTCAAACTCAATCTTCACCAGACAGTTTCCGCCGCCGCCGATGCAGGGACCCATATTGCATGCGGGCGCCGCGCAACCGACGGTGGTGCCGACACTACAGCAGGTGGCAAAGTATGCGCCTGAGGTATCATACTCAGGGTAAACAATGGAAGAGCCGCCAGCCCAAGAGACTGTAACCTTGCGGCCTGCCGCCGCTATAGACGCCGGATCGGCGAAGCGGTCGTTGAAAACTTTCACGCAGAAGTTTTCACAATTACTTCTGTCAAAAGAAAATGATTGAGTTGCGTAGGCGGTAGATTTGGCATAAAAAAAGCCTTCGCGTGCCTGACGCATTTGCACCATTGTGCGGGAGTTCATGGGGTTGATAGAGTCTGGGAGCCTCTGCCGCTCATCGGATACAGCGAGAGCGAACCGCAGCGCATTGACGCGGCGGGCAAAAGTTACGGCTGTGGCGAGGCGGCGGGTGTAGGTAAGGTATGAAAAGGAATCCACCGGCGCGGCAAGCGAATCGGAGGAGAAGGTGGGTGAAGACCAGGTGCCGTAGGCGATGTCATAAGATGCGGTGGCATAATCAAAGCGGTATTCAGTTGATGATGCCCAGACAGGTTTGAAATCTATATAGGTGGGCCAACTGGCATTGGTCAGGTCGTCCGCCCTTCGTATTTCTCTAAACATCTTGTCCAGTGCAAGTCTGCCGGTCTGGATGACTTCTTCACGGCGGTCTGCGATCTCCCATGAATCAAAACTTGTTTTAAGCAGCGGAAAGATCGCCCATGCCAGAAGTGCGATGAGCAGAACAACGATGATTACTTCAACGATGGTAAAACCGCTCTTTGAATTGCGGATTGCGGATTGCGGATTGCGGATTGATGAATTCCTGACTGAAAAAATCATTAAATAAAAATACGATAATAAACCGTGGATAGATTTATAATTTTTTTCCCTCATATCGGTCTTTTTCATAATTAAATACTATAGGAATTTTCTCCAGTTTTCCACATTTCCACAATTTAAAAAACATAGATTGTTAATATCTTTTTTATCATTTTTACGGATAAATCTCGTTTCCCCCCTTCACCCCTTTTCACCCCTCATGTAGGGGCAAGGCATGCCTTGCCCCATACATCTGTGTTAATCTGTGTTAATCTGTGGTTCGTTTTTTTTCTCGCCGCAGGCGATTAATTTAAAATTGCATTACCACGCAGGCGGGCGGAGCGTTATGGCTGTTTCAAAGAAAACGCTTGGTTCCTCGCCGGCGTCGTATGTATTATCGCTGTCCTTGTCATACCAGACGCGCACCTGTATTTCTTTGACGCGGTCGGCGGTGCCGTTTTTAGAACTGTGGTCAACTGTGCATTTGTATTTATTAAAAGGCGATGGGAAAACGCAGTTTCCTACTGGAGGAGGATCCTGGTTAAAGTTTTCTTGGAAATCCTTCGCGGTGCCACCTTCCGGGCAACCAGGAGGAACAGTATCTGTGTAGCAATTCGCCCGTGTGCGGGTTTCCTCCATTTTTTCCGCTGCGAGGAAGGCAGCAATTGCGAGATACTCATCTTCGTTGCTGATCGTCAGAGCGCGCACGAGCGCCGCCATCACTGGCACAAGAAGAAGACCGAGTATTATAACCACAACGACGATTTCAACGATTGTGAAGCCATCGTTTGAATTGCGGATTGCGGAGTGCGGAGTGCGGAGTGAAAAAACACTGAACTGGCGCAATAAAGAGCGAGTGAGTTTCACGCAAAGGGCGCAGAGGAAAAGCAAAGGGCGCAAAGGCGCAAGGGAATTCGTAAGTAAAAATCTGTGTTTATCTGTGTCCATCAGTGGTTCCAAAGTTTTTTTGATTTTTTCATCATCCTGTCAAAATTGTACCGCCGTCATCTGTATTCTTCCCGTAGTTTTTACGACAGAAACATCCCATCGGAAGCGGTTGCCTGAGTCCTGAACAGTAATTGTCCCGCCATTCGTCGGAGAGGGTCTGCCGTAGGCATCAAAATAGAACGAATCAGTCGCGGTGCTTGAAATCGTAACATCACCGTCGTCAATAGTTGTTGATTTAATGTAACTTGCCTCGCTGCCATCCTCAAAGACGCGGAAGGTATCAGTTGCTGAGCCGACAGTGTAAAATTTGAACCAGTAATATTTCCCCGAATTTCCCGATTCGCCGCCTCCTACAGAAAGTCGCCGTGCATATCTGAGGTCGGAGGCGATGTTGTGCGCTGCGGCATACACTCTGTATTTTGTCATTGCATCGCGTGTGTAGCGCGGCACGAAAAGTTTGATAAGGATTGCAATGATGAGCATGACTACA
>JBFMBQ010000253.1:0-12545 GCA_040755115.1 bacterium | reverse complement strand
TACATCTTGTTAATCTTGTCCATCATTGTGAATAATTAAAATTTTTTTCTGCGCTTGAAATTTAAAAAACATGTTATTAGAATAATTTAGCACTCAAGGCATTGGAGTGCTAAATTAGCCAAAAATAACAAGGAAAGGGGGTGCGGCAAATGAAACTTCAACCTCTTGGCGATCGGGTCGTTTTGAAGCGCATAACGCTGGAGGAAGAAAAGACGGCGGGCGGAATTTTTCTGCCTGACACTGCGAAGGAAAAGCCGCAGGAAGCAGAAGTCATAGCAGTCGGTCCGGGGAAACTTGACGACAAGGGGAAGCGCGTCCCGCCAGATGTGAAAGACGGTGACAGGGTAATCATCGCAAAATGGGGTGGAACGGAGATAAAGATTGACGGCGTTGAATATGTCATCGTCAGCGAGGATGACATTCTTGCGAAGTTAGCGAAATAATATTGTCGTGAATTTCAGAGTGAAAGGAGGAAGTGAAAATGGCAAAACAACTTGCCTTCAGTGAGGACGCCAGGCGTGCCCTTGAGCGCGGCGCCGATAAGGTCGCCAATGCCGTTCGCATCACGCTCGGACCCAAAGGCAGGAATGTCGTCCTTGAAAAGAAGTGGGGTTCACCCACTATTACCAACGATGGTGTTACCATCGCAAAAGAGATTGAACTTGATGAACCTTATGAGAATATGGGTGCGCAACTCGTGAAAGAGGTCGCATCTCAGACAAACGATGTCGCGGGCGACGGCACAACCACCGCCACCGTCCTTGCACAGGGTATGATCAAGGAGGGACTGAAGAATGTCGCAGCAGGCGCAAATCCGATGCTCCTTAAAAAAGGCATACAGAAAGCCGCTGCTTCCATCGTGGCAGAGATCAGGAAACTAAGCCTGCCGGTGAAGGAAAAGGCTGAAATCAAAAATGTCGCAGCCATCTCCGGAAACGACCCTGACATCGGCGACCTTATTGCTGATGCAATGGACAAGGTAGGCAAGGATGGTGTCATAACAGTTGAAGAGGCAAAAGGCACGGAAACCACACTTGAAGTGGTTGAAGGAATGCAGTTTGACAAAGGCTATCTGTCTCCATATTTCGTAACCGACAAGGAGAACATGATCTGCGAACTGGAGGAGCCGTATATTCTCCTGTTTGAGAAGAAGGTCAGCGCAGTGAAGGATATAATCCCGCTCCTTGAGAAGATAGCCCAGAGCGGCAAACCGCTCGTTATCATCTGCGAGGAAGTGGAAGGCGAGGCGCTCGCAACGCTCGTTGTCAACACCCTGCGCGGCACACTCAAGACCACTGCTGTCAAATCGCCCGGCTTCGGCGACCGCAGAAAGGCTATGATGGAGGACATCGCAATCCTCACGAATGGGAAATTCATCTCCGAAGACCTCGGCATAAAACTTGAGAATGTTACGCTGGACGACCTCGGCAGGGCAAAGAAGGTAACAATCAACAAGGAAAACACAACGATAGTGGAGGGCAGGGGCACACGGGATGCCATCAACGGCAGGATCGCCCTGATCAAGAAGCAGATAGACGAATCTGATTCTGATTATGATCGCGAAAAACTCCAGGAGCGGCTCGCTAAACTTGCCGGCGGTGTCGCCGTGATCAAGGTCGGCGCCCCCACCGAGACGGAATTGAAGGAAAAGAAGCACAGGATAGAGGATGCGCTGTCAGCCACGCGTGCGGCGGTGGAAGAAGGGATCGTCGCCGGCGGCGGCTCCTGCCTCGTGAATGCTGCGAAGGCATTGGACGATGTGAAACCCGACAACGCTGACGAGGCGGTCGGCATCAACATCGTTCGCCGCGCACTTGAGATGCCGCTGAAGCAGATCGCTGAAAACGCAGGTGAGGAAGGCTCGGTCGTTCTCCAGCGGATCAAAAGCGAGAAACCAGGCATCGGTTTCAATGTCCTCAACAATAAGTATGAGGACATGTTCAAAGCCGGCATAATTGACCCCTGCAAGGTGGTGCGTTCGGCGCTTGACAACGCAGCCAGCATCGTGGGGATGATGCTGACCACGGAGGTTCTCATATCCGACATAAAGGAAGAAGAAAAGAAGATGCCCGGAATGCCGCCAGGCGGCATGGGCGGCGGGATGTATTAAGCACCTGTAGGGGCGCACGGCCGTGCGCCCCTACATCTATGAAGAATTTTTCAAATCAGGGCTTGAACAAAGCCCTGATTTTTTATTGGTAGAATGTCACAAACCTTGATTTTTTTTGGATTTCGGTGTAGAAAACATTGTATCTGCATCTATAACAAGATTAGGATCGGTAGAATAAAATTATGAAACAAGAATTACGCGAACGATTGCAAAAAATAAGTGAGCGATTAAAAAAGGAATATCGCGCAGAGAAAGTTATTCTTTTTGGTTCCTATGCAACGGGAGAAGAAAAGGAAGACAGCGATGTAGACCTTTTTGTAGTTGCCCCGACTAACGAACGCTTTTTTGAAAGGATGGCTACTGTTCTCGGTCTTGTTCGGGATCTGTATTATGGACTCGCACTTTCTCCTATCGTTTTGAAACAAGAAGAGGTAACGGAAAGATTAAGAAGGAGAGACCCATTCATTCAGGATATATTAGAAACAGGGATGGAATTGTGAATAAGCGTGCAGTCCCTCTTATTCCTGAAGATTGGATAATATCTGCCAAGAAAGATTGGGGGCGGGTGAGGAGAAACATCCAAAGTGATGATATAGAAGCAGCAAGTTTTTTTTTACAACAATCATTAGAAAAGTTCCTGAAAGCATTCCTTTTACAGCACGGTTGGAAATTAAAAAAGATCCATGCCCTTCATGATCTACTAAGCGACGCTGTTATATATAATTCAGAACTTGAATCTTTTCGTAAATTATGTGAGCGCGTATCTGGTTACTATTTTGTGGATAGATACCCTCCCTTTACTGAAATTAGGAATTACTCGTGAAGATATAGAAAATGATTTAAAGGAGGCGGAAAAATTTATTTTGACGATGTTTCCAGGAGAGATTTTTAGTGCTTCGTAACAATCCCAAGAATTGCACAAGTCCAATTAATAAGCAAGAGCGAGGTTTTTAATGATATTGTAAAAAGAAAAAGAACAAAACCCGACTGGGAAAAATTCCACCGATGGGAGAAAAAATATGAAGCAGAACGACTTAAGAATCTTTCCCCAGAAGAAAAAAATGGAATTGTTGAAGATTTTTACAAAACGGTCTTAAAAATAAGGCAGAGTTTGAACAAGATGTCTCGCAAGGAAAATAAGGAAAAGAGTGGTTTAAAAGGAGGCAGAAATTATTAAAAAATTACCGAAAGATAGAGTAATGACCGTATGAGTTCAACAGGTGATGTTTTACTTCACACACTTATAAATGTGGGTGCATACATCGCGGGCGCAGCGGCTTTGATGTTCGGAGAAAAGTGGGCGAGCCGTAATTCGGTTTACCTTACGAGTTTCGCTGTGGGGATTCTCCTCGGTTTGTGTTTTCTTCATTTAGCGCCGGAAGCCATTGAAAACACGCACAATGCCACATTGTTTATTCTATTAGGATTCGTTGTGCTTTTCGTAATTGAATATGCCATTATGCCGCACGAGCATCACGAACGCTCGTGTTATCACGCGAATTTTATCGCGTCCGCTATGTTTATCAGTATTGCATTGCATTCCTCCACCGACGGCATCGTCATCGGCATCGCCTTCCTTGACAAACTTTCTTCCGGCGTAATGACATCCCTTGCAATGCTCACTCACCAGTTCCCTGTCGGTTTTTCCATTTTCTCAATTCTTTATCACGCCGGCATTAAAAAGAAAAAATTGTATCTCATTTTTCTTTTAAGCGTAATGCCGATTCCAGTGGTTGCCACCTTGTTCTTCGGATTCTTCAGTGGAATATCAAGCCAATCAATCGGTGCGCTTGTCGGCGTCTCTGTCGGTATGCTGCTTTACATTGTAACGACGGAACTTATTCCAGAGACACATCGGGGGCTGCGGTTTGTAAACATGCTTTGCATGATACTCGGCACGGTTGTGATGTATGCCCTGTTTCACTTTACCGGCGGGCATCACTGATTGATTTTTGAATTGTGAGTTCTTAATTTGACAGGCTGTTGAAAAACTAAAGATTCGCGCAAAGGCGCAAAGAACGCGAAGTAATTCGCGTAAATTCGCAGAAAAAATTTGTGTCTATCCGTGTTCATCTGTGGTTCCATGCCTTTTTCAACATCCTGTTGAATCCTGAAAATACAGTAAATCCTGTTGATCCCGTCTATTTATATGATAAACCTTAAAAGGATGACAGATATTTTCCTTGAACTTGTGCAGATTTACAGCCCTTCGGGCAGCGAGCGCGAACTATGCGACCGCATCGTTCACTTCCTGACACCGTATTCCGACTCCATCATGGAAGACGACGCTGGTAAATCTTTTGGCGGCAACTGCGGCAATCTCTTCGTTTCTATCCGCGGGAATACGCCTGACATGCCCGTTGTGCTTCTCAATGCGCACATGGATTCGGTTGAGCCATCACGCGGAATTAATCCTGTAATAAAAGACGATTTCATCTGCTCGGATGGCACGACCATTCTCGGCGCTGATGATAAGGCGGGAATTGCGATCATACTTGAAGTAATAAATGTCCTGCACGAAAACAAACTCCCGCACGGCGATATTCAGTTGTTATTCACAGCAAGCGAGGAAAAGGGATTGTTAGGCGCGCGCAATATGAACGCCGCACTTCTCAAAGCCGATTTCGGCTACACGCTTGATGGTAGCGGCGATCCGGGCACAATCACGAATCGCTCGCCGACGCACGACACACTGAAGGCAGAGATTCGCGGGCGTGCTGCTCACGCGGGGATAGAACCCGAAAAAGGTATCAGCGCAATACAGGTTGCAGCGGCGGCGGTGGCTGCGATGCGACTCGGCAGGATTGATGATGAGACCACCGCCAATATCGGCGTCATCCGCGGCGGCAACGCCACGAACATCATCCCCGCACTCGTTCACATTGAAGGCGAGGCGCGCAGCCATAACCACGAAAAACTGCACGCCCAGATTGAACACATGAAGAACTGCCTGAACGAAGCATGCGGCAGATTCGGCGCAAAAGTAGAAATCACTATTGATAGAGAATACAACGCATTTCATCTCCCAGAAGATGTCCCTGTAATCGGGCGCTTCGCCGCAGCCGCACGGAAAATCGGCATCACACCTGAAATACACACGAGCGGCGGCGGCTACGATGCAAATATCATCAACACTCACGGCGTTCCCACTGCACCCATCGCCTGCGGCGGCGAGTCCCCCCACTCAACCGAAGAAAAATTATTTCTCCCAAAAATGCTCCAATGCGCACAGATAGTTCTTGAAATTCTTCTCATAAAACAGTGAATAAAAATAAAAGAATTTAGCCACAGACGAGCACAGATAAACACAGATACTAATGGGAGCATGTCGTTGGGAATCTGTGTAAATCCGTGAAATCCGTGCCATAATGAATTAAAATAATCATAAAAATAACGAAAATTCGGAAACGATATTGAGTTATAAGGTGAAACTTAAAAAGGCAACTAAACTTCCTGATATGGTAAACTGGCGCGACGAGCGAATTGAGCGCTGGCTTGAAACGCACGACACTTCTGAAATCCTAAAGAAAGCGATCCGAGAACGGCGCATTTCCGAAGTTGCGAAAAAGCAAACCAAAAAACACATCAGCCTCAGGATTGAACCTGCATACATTGATGTTGCGAAGAGCATTGCAACACACAAAGGAATCGGACACCAGACACTGCTCCGTTCATTAATCGTGGAAGGACTCGCCCGCGAGGCGAAGAAGTGATTCAGGAATTTCTTGCAGAATGAGAAAAGAATTATGAAATTTGTAATCTTAAAGAAGGGATATGTTGAGGAACCAGAAGAGTGGATTTATTCTTCTGCAATAAACAGGATTTTAGACGATGACAGCATAATTAAACTGGATGATGTTGATTCACATTTTTGGTTTGGGATATAACTCCGAACCAACGGGGGGGTAACGAAAATATTCTGACTTGTTGGTTCAAGGTTTCACCTTGAACCAAAATGCAAACGGAATCCACGCCAATCCGCGTAAATCCATGAAATCCGTGCTCAAAAACATCTTTTGATCGTAATCCTATATTAAACTATAATTTGTGAAATCTTTAGTATATCAATCATAAATTTATCATTGCATTAATCATGAAAAACATACCAAACACCCAGCTTGACGAAAACATGCTTAAATACCTGACCGATAATTTCGGCGAAAAAAATGTTTCTGTTAGTAACACCGACCGCGCGGCATATTCGCGCGATCTTTGGCCCCTTTCCACAATCTGGATGCTGCATGAAAACCGCATGCCTTATCCCCCGGATGCTATCGTCTGGGCGGAAAACGAGGAACAAATCGCAAAACTATTAAAACTCGCAAACGAAAAAAAATTCCCCATCATCGCCTACGGTGCAGGCTCCGGCGTCTGCGGCGGCACGCTCCCGCTTTATGGCGGCGTCATTCTGGACATAAAAAAAATGGACAAAATTGTAGAAATCAATGACAAATCGCTCACCGTGCGCGTCCAGACCGGCATCATCGGACAGCACCTTGAACACGAACTGAACCACAAGGGCTACACGATGGGGCATTTCCCGTCATCCATTTATTGCTCAACCGTCGGCGGCTACCTTGCTGCGCGCTCGGCGGGGCAACTCTCCACCAAGTACGGCAAGATTGAGGACATGGTCTTGAGTCTGCGCGTCGTCCTCGCAGACGGCACAATCGTTGAAACCACATCCACTCCGCGCTCGGCAACAGGTCCGAACTTCACTCAACTTTTCGTCGGCTCTGAAGGCACGCTCGGCATCATCACGGAGGCAGTGCTCAAAATTTACCCCCTTCCGGAGAGCCGTATCTTCCGCGGTGTCCTTTTCAAAGACATCGCCTCCGGCATAGAAGCAATCCGCCGCATTATGCGCAGCGGCGTTACCCCCGCCGCCGTGCGCCTTTATGACGAACTTGATACAATCCTCGTCGGTGCGAAAAAGGAAGAATCCGTTGAAGCGCCGATACAATATGAACCGGAGGAAGAGAAAGAAGACCTTGTAAAAAAGGTAACACATAAAATATTTGACGGCTTGCAGAACATACTTCTCGGCATGCCCGGCGTGGCGGGAAAACTGGCGGAAAGTCTGCACGGCAAATGCCTCCTGATTATAACCTTTGAAGGCGACAGCAAACTGACCGAGACAGAACTGAAAATCGCACTTGAAGAATGTGCGAAGGCAGGCGGCGAGGACAAGGGAGAAGAGCCCGGACGCAGGTGGTGGGAGAACCGCTACAATGTTTCATACAATATGTCTAAGGTGTTCTGGCGCGGCTCATTCACGGACACGATTGATGTGGCGGCGACCTGGGACAAGATAGAGCCGTTGTATCACGCTGTCCGCAAAGCAGTCTCGCCTTATGGTCTGATAATGGCGCACTTCTCGCACGCCTATATTCACGGCTGCTCCATTTATTTTACAGTGATTTCACGCGGCAGATCGGAAGAAGACGCCGCGAAAAGATACAAGAAAATCTGGGACGCTGCACTTGCAGTCTGCGCGGATTTCGGCGCAACAGTTTCCCACCACCACGGCATCGGACTGTCCAAAGCGCAGTGGCTGAAAAAGGAACTTGGCGGTTTAATGGATGTCTACCGCAGTCTAAAGCAGGTGCTTGATCCTAACAACATACTCAATCCCGGAAAAATGGGACTGACAGAGGAAGAAATTGACATCGCTGCGCTCACATCAAAAAAATAAAATGGAAAAGATTTTTTCAGACGCGGATTTACGCGGATTTCGCTGATATTTTTGCCGCTGCGCGGTTATGCGCCGCAGGTGCATAAAAAACCTGCGTTTATCTGCGTTCATCTGCGTCAGAAATTCTTTAATATGCTCTCCATAACACATCACAAAAACATTGAATACTGCACCTACTGCCCCAAGTTGTGTCGTTTTGCGTGCCCTGTCGCGCTTGCTGAAGGGCGCGAAACGGTAACGCCCACCGAAAGGATGAGGTTTTTACACCTTCTGCGCAACGGCGCAGCCGATTGGAACGATGAAATTGCGGATATATTTTACCGATGCCTCGGCTGCCTCTCCTGCCGCGCATTCTGCAAACATAGGATTGATGTCTCGGAAGTGATGCTTGAGGCGCGCCGCACAGCACTTGACAGGAAGATTGAGCCGGTTGCGCTGAAGCGGCTCATCACAAATTTTTCGCATTTTCAAAATCCTTATGGCAATATGATTTTTGAGCGTGTGAAAAACTCAGGGGTTGCCAGCCGTGTCGGCAGGGACTCAAAAATCATATATTTCATCGGCTGCGTTACGCTTTATCATTTCCATGAGATTATTAATGCTGTGGAAAAGGTGCTGACGGCGGCTGGGATTGATTTCACAATTCACGGCGGCGAGGCGCCTTTGTGCTGCGGTCTGCCCGCACTTCTGAGCGGCGATGTGGAGTCATTTCTGCGAACTGCAAGGAAAAATGCGGGTGCGCTGAAAAAACACTCCACGATTCTCACCACCTGCCCCGGCTGCATGGTAACGCTGAAAAATCATTACGAAAAGCACGGCGTGAAATTAAATGCGGACATCATCCATTTCACCCAATTTACGGCAGGACTGGTTGAAAAAGGCAGGATCAAACTTAAAGACAAAAGAGAAGAAAAAGTTATGTATCATGACCCATGCTATTTGGGGAAGCATCTCGGAATATTTGAACCGCCGCGCCTGCTGCTGAATGAAATGTTTTATCCAGACAGAGTTATTGAGTTCAGTTGGAACCGCGATAAGAACATGTGCTGCGGCGGCAGCGGACTCCTGCCGGTAGTTGCCCCGCAGACATCTATTGATATTTCCGCGCGCCGACTGCGTGAATTCAAGGAGCAATCCCCCGCAATCCTCGCCACCGCCTGCCCGACATGCGAGCGCGCTTTCGCTCGCGCTGATGAGAATATCGCTGTTCGCGATGTCGCCGTCCTTGTGGCTGAACAAATTGGTTGATCTTTGACGGGATTAACGGGACGGATTAACACTTGAAAAAATCCTGTTTTTCTGTAAATCCTGTCTGATTATTAAAAAAACCGAAGCATCCACAAACTTATATCCGGGAAATAAGTAACAAGTATCAATGCAATAAGCAGAAGCACTAAAAAAGGCAGCACCGCCCTCGCTACTTCAACCATTTCTTTACGAAACACAGCGCTGGCGGCGAAAAGATTTATGCCCACAGGCGGCGTCAGATACCCGATCTCAAAATTCACGATAAACACGATCCCGAAATGAATGGGATCAATCCCGAGAGCGGTTGCCGCCGGCAACAGCAGCGGGACAGTTATAAAAATCGCGGACATAATATCCATAATACATCCTAAAAACAGCAGAAGGACATTCACGGCGATAAGGAAACCGATGCGCGATGAAAAGTGAGCGGTTATAAACTCCGTTATGTGCATCGGCACGCCCTCCACTGTGAGAAACCAGTTGAAACTCATCGCGGTGGCGATGATGATAAGGATCGTCCCCGCAACGGTGGCAGCCCTGCGGAAAATCTCCGGCAGTTGACGAACGGCAATAGAGCGATAAATAACGATTTCAACAAACAGGACATATCCCGCCACAAGCGCCGACGCCTGCGTAACGCTGAACCAGCCTGTATATATACCGGCGATGAACACCGATGACAACAGCGCCCAGAAACCGCCGAAAAATGAACCCCACATTCGGGAAAAACTGAACCTGCTTCGTTCAACCCCCGCCCGATGTGAAATCACAACGGAATATATGCCGAAAAGAAGGGCGATGATAAGTATCGGCGCAAGTCCTGCAACAAAAAGATGTTGAATGTTGACCTCGCCGACAATCCCGAAAATGATCACCACGATGCTGGGCGGCACGAGAATCCCGAGCGAGCCGGCGGCGGTAAGAAGCCCTGTGGAGAACCGCTCCGTGAAGCGCGCGCCGACCAGCGCAGGGAACATCATTCCCCCCATTGCGATGACCGCCGTCGGCGAAAGCCCTGAAACGGCGGCAAAAAAAATGCAGCCTGCTATCGCCGCAACAGCAAGTCCGCCGGGCAGCCAGTCAACGAGTGAACTTAAAAACTTTATTATTTTCTCCGCGCTCCTGCCGCGCGTCATCACCACCGATGCCAGCACGAAAAATGGTATCGCAAGCAGTACCTCCTTCTCCGTTATGGAGAACATCTGCTGAGGCACCATCATAAGCGGATAGCCTTCAAGGTGAAGACATACCGCAGACAGGATGCCGATCACAATGAACAGGGGAACTCCTGCGAGCAGAAGAATTAGAAAAACAGACACACCGACGATTGCTGTCACTATGTTTATACTATAGAAATTTTTCGTTTCTGCGCAATTAAAAAAGTAATATTAGATCCACGAATTCCACGAATTTACACGAATTTAAATTAGTCGCCTTCGGCGAGAGATGTTTCACACAGAGAGCGCAAAAAAGGCGCAAAGGGCGCGAAGATGTAAGGGCAAGGCATGCCGCCGCCGACTACACCGGTCTGCATTATTTGTTCGTCATTCCAACAAATCATGTTATCAATTATTATCGGGGCACGACCCGCAATTATAAAATGGTAATAATTGTGATAAAATAGATTATTGAAATTCGTGAAATTCGTGGATAAAAATTATAAGGAGACAGGCAAATGGAACGGATTCTTGAAAGCCGAGTGGCAATAATAACGGGAAGCACGCGTGGAATAGGAAAGGCAATCGCAAAAACTCTCGGTCAGGCAGGCGCAAAGGTGGTCGTCAGCAGCCGAAAACCTGAAAATGTTGAAGCAACCGTCCAGGAATTTAAATCTGAAGGCATTGAGTGCACCGGCATACCGGCACACATCGGAAAGAAGGAAGATCTTCAGACACTGACCACCAAAACACAGGAGCATTATGGAACAATTGACATACTCGTAAACAACGCCGCAACGAATCCTATATTCGGTTCTATCATTGATGTTGATGAGGCGGCGTGGGATAAGATAATTGACACCAATATGAAGGGCTATTTAGTGTTGAGCCAGATGGCAGGGCGGGTGATGATGAAGCAGAAGCGCGGCGTAATTGTCAATGTGGCGTCAACGGCGGGGTTAAGCCCGATGTGGGGACTGGGGGTTTATTCCATAAGCAAGGCAGGCGTAATCATGCTCACAAAGGTATTGGCGCAGGAGTGGGCATCATATAACATCCGCGTGAATTGTGTGGCGCCGGGCTTGGTCAGGACCCGTTTTAGTGAAGCATTATGGAAAAACGATGAAATTCTCAAGGTGGTTCTAACGAGGACGCCGATGGGGCGTCTTGCCGAGACGGACGAGGTTGCCCGCACCGTTCTCTTCCTCGCATCCGACGCCGCGTCATTCATCACAGGACAAACCATCCCAGTCGACGGCGGCGAGATAATCTAAAAATCCGTGTAATCCGTGATCTTAAAGAGGGATAAATTACCAGGTTGTTCTGACTGGATACTGTGAAATAAGTTCGTCTGGTGTCAGGATAAGCATGCCGTGAACTATTGCCTGACAGATAAGCATGCGGTCAAAGGGGTCGTCGTGAAGTTCGGGCAATCGTTTAAGATACAAGGTTGCCTCTTCTTCAAGCGGTAGAGTTTCCACGCCGTGGCTTTTGCGCTGGGTAGGAATAAAGATTTGCGGGTTTTCGGGGAAAGACAATCGCCCCAGTGAAAATTTTAGTGAGATCTCCCATGTGGAAACCGCGCTCAGGTAAATTTCGTTATCAAGGTCTAAGAATAATTTCCGCGCAAGTGCCGACAGTTTCGGATCATCTGAGATAATCCAGAGGAAGGCGCAAGTGTCCAGGAGAATCCGCACGATTATTTTTCCTTGAAGGCAACTATCAGTTTGGCGGGCAGCGGCTTGAAGAATTCCTGTGTTACCTTGAATTTCCCTTTAGCAAGACCGATCTTTCTGCTCTGTTTTTTGCCTGTTGGGAGAGGATTGATTTCAGCAACCGGAATATTATTTTTGCAAAGGATTATAGTTTCTCCTTTTGCGAGATTCTTCAGATAACGAGAAAGATGTGTCTTCGCCTCATGTATATTGAGTCTGATCATAGTTTAATTATAAACTAATAAGTGAACTAAGTCAACCATGTTATTCTTACCTAAATTGAGCGATTTTTGACGATGAATAATTTTGGAGTGCGGTGGCAAGACACCGCCTTGTCATACGGCGACATGTCGCCGTAAATGAAAGCGACATCGTGATGTCGCACTCCAAATTGATCACCAATTAGAGGAAACAATATCATAGATAGAATCGCTCAATTTGGGTCTTAAATGCCATAAAAATCCGTGTCCATCCGCGTAATCCGTGCCTGAAAATTGTAGTTTGTATTTTCAGGCACCCGGCAGAATCAATTCAGTGCCCATTTCAATTGCTATTTCTTTTGCTCCCTGACTCTGTCCGCGGCTCCACAGAGTTTTCAGAAACCCGCCCGCATCCTTTTT
>JBFMBQ010000252.1:0-3458 GCA_040755115.1 bacterium | reverse complement strand
TTGATGCTGCCGAAGCGGAAAAGATCGGGCTTGTCAACAGGGTTGTGCCGCAAGATGAACTAAAAAAAGTTACTTATGCCTTCGCAGAGAGACTGGCGAAAGGTCCGCCCATCGCTTATGGTTTCATAAAATCAATGGTTTATAAAAGCGAACACCTTGACCTTCTAACCTACCTTGATGCTGAAGCGGCAGCCCAGACTATATGCACACAGACCGGCGATGCAAAAGAAGGTGTATGGGCTTTCATTGAGAAAAGGGAAGCGAAATTCAAAGGTGAATGATCGGTAATAAGTAGGGGCAAGGCATGCCTTGCCCCTACATGGTAAAGACACTATAAAAGTCTCCGAGTTTATGATATACTGAAAACCCAAATCGGCTGAATGATGATCGTGAACACCGTTGAAAAAGAAGACAAATCAACTGCTGTGAAGGTTGTGCACATCTCCGCCCTTCATCTTGGGAGGCGTTTTCCGGAATTAGGGAAAGATGCCGAGGCGCTCCGTTACCATGATGTCTTCCGCGCCTTCCAGCAGGTGATCAATTATGTGCTCCGTGAAGGCGTACACCTGCTGCTCATCGCCGGCGACCTTTTTGACCATCTTCATCCGTCCCGCGAGACCATCTCTTTCGTTTTGTCCTGTTTCGGCGAAGTGCATAGAAAGAATCCCGATGCCAGGATTGTCATCTGTCCCGGCAAGGGCGAAATACTGCTGCGCACGGAAGGCAAAACGGAGTGCATACTTTCAGTTTTTTCCCATTTGCCGTATGTCCACTTGGTCGGGTGCGGCGACAGCGTTGAAAGCGTCCAACTTGAATGGGAAAAGGCGAAAGTCAGGGTATCATCCTGTGATTACGACCGTTTTTTTTATTCCGACTTCCGCATCCGCGAGGTGCCGTCCGCCGCTTCCACATTCGGAATATTTCTGCTTCACTGCCACTCCCGCCGCAGAGGTGTTGCGGCAAGCGATCATGAAATTCTTGCCGAGAAAATTTTTCAACCTCTGTCCGCACGCGGTTACCGCTATTTTGCGCTTGGAAACACGCATCAGTTAGCCGACCTATCAACCGAAAAATACTACGCATTTTTTCCGGGCAGTGTTGAAAGGCTTAATATTGATGAGGACAGGAGCAAAAAATATCTTATAAGATTTGACATCAACGGGCGCAATTTTACTGCGGCTCCGCAGCCTGTCCCTGTCCGTGCCCGCCCGCTTGAGTATGTGAACATCACCTGTGTGCCGGGAGAAAGAGACCTTGCGTTCCTTGTTGAGGACGCAGTGCGCAAGGGCAACCGCGATGCGATGCTTTATCTCGTTCTTCAGGGACAGATAAAGTTTGATGATTTCAACCGCTTTATAAACAGCGACATTAAAAAACGGCTGGAAGAAAAATTTTCAATCGTTCATATTGAAAACCGCCTGATATTCCTTGAAAAAGGTGAAGATTATTCCTATCATGCACTCCGTGTCGGGACGCCGCAGGAGGAATTCCGCCACTTTATGGAGCGGGAAATAAACTCCGCACCCGACGGATCAAGGGAACGAACTTTCCTTCAAGAATTGCTGGAAATCGGACTGCGCGAAATTAAAGAGAGCGAATGAAAATTTCAGGTTTTAAATGCAGGGCGCGGTCTCCGCACCGCGCCGAGAAACGGCGGCATACGGAGATACCGCCCTACAATTGCGAGGAGAGCGCATGATCATCACATCATTGCGGGCGCGTAATTTCATGCGCTTCCGCAGTTTTGAACTTACCGGCATGCCTCAAGACGGCATCATCGGCATCTTCGGCGATAACGAGTGCGGCAAATCCTCCATCGGCGAGATGATATGTTTCGCAATATTCGGGCACACACCAAAAGCCCCTGACGGCGCTCACTCACGCCTCGTAAGTTGGGGCAATAACGAATCACAGGTTGAATTGACCTTCCGCTCAGGCGATGGCTCATTCCAGATTGTCCGCTCACTTCGCTCCGACGGCTCTTCATCCGCCTCTCTCTCTACTATGCCGGACGGCAGCATCATCGCTGCCGATAACGACACTATCGCAAAGGAAATTGAGCGCATCCTCGGCTACGGCTTCCGAGAATTCAGGTACTCTGCCTACATCGGTCAGAAAGAACTTGACATAATACTTCGCAGCACCGAGGACCGCAGGCTGGTGCTCAACAATATGCTCGGCGTCGGTTTCATGGAAACGATGGCTAAAAAGATCGTGGAGAAACGAAAATATTATGAAATTGAATTCCGCATGCACCAACGGCGTATTCACGACAAGGAAGAAGTGCTTGATGTTTACCTGTCCCGGCGTAAAGACCTCCAGACCGCCCTTGGGCGCAGGGACAACCTCCAGCGTGAACTGGTCAGCACGATCCGCGAAAGGGAACATATATCATCCACTATTTCTCTGCTTGAAGAAATAAAGCGCAAGAAAGAACAATACGACATTCTTGATCTCCGGATAAAAAACCGTCGCGAACACCTGCGCAGTATTGAAACCGACATAAGCAAACTTATGCGCGATGCCGACAGCATCCCACGGCTCCTTCAAGATAACAAGGAAAAAGAAAATCTCATAAATGAAATTCATGCCACCCTCATGGCAAAGGCGGAAGAAAATCTTCACAAGGTTGAACGCTACAGAGAATTGAAAAGAAAGATGCAGGACAGGGAAGATTTTCTCAGAGCAAAGGAAAAATCCCTCAAAGAAATAACTAATAGACTCTCTGACATAGAGTTGAAGGAAAAAGAGAGAGACGAACTCCAGCGAAGAACGAATGATCTGGATTATTATATCGCCTCGTTCCCCGATGAAAACAAGTTTCGTATCATCTGCTCGCATCTTATGAAAGATGTGGAACTGGTGCAGAGCGAACTTGACAGGGTCAGGACAGCCCTGCGCAGCGAGCACCAGATGCTTAATGAGAAGGAGCGAAGTTACGCTGAGCAGATGTCAAGGATTGAGAGACAGCGGGAAACGGTAGGTGTTGAGGCAGTGGATCAGGATGAGGTGCTGCGGATGGAAGGACAATCGCACACGCTCTCCCGGCGGCGCGATGTGAGCCTCGCTGCGGGGGCGTTCTCTCTTACATCGGGTTTGGCTCTCGCAATATTTTTCTCCAATCCCGTTTTTCTGGCGATACTGGCACTGCTCGCGCCGGTTACCTTCTTTACATTTTACTTTCAGAGCCGACTTTACGCAGTCAGGCAGAAACTTCACCGCATCCAGCAGCAATACTACGCTTACAACATTACACAGCGCGGGCTTCAGGAACTACAGGATACTACCGATGATCTGATGGAAGGCATAAAGGAGATTGCAGAACAAAGAGAAAAGTTACAGAAAAGAATACAGGTTCTATCATATCTGAAATGCGAAGACTTCAATCAGGTGGAGTCTTCAATAGAGGAGATGAAAAAACTTGATGAACCTGACCTTGTACGCGCAATAGACCTGAT
>JBFMBQ010000251.1:0-10069 GCA_040755115.1 bacterium | reverse complement strand
ATGAAGGGACATAACTGGAAAAACCGAATTTTTCGTTTGAAATCGAAAAATCCAGTTTTCTATAAAAACTCCTTTTTTCATGCTATTATTTGCTTGTCCAAAAAATTTTAACTGGACAGTAGTGATAGTGCTTATATTATAAAAGGATTTTATGAATTTTTAGAGGCAAAAGCAAAATGAAACAAAATAATTACCTGAACAAGATCATTCAAGGTGATACTTTAACAGTTTTGAAAGTACTTCCTGATGGAATTGTTGATATGGGAATTACATCACCGCCCTATAATAAGGGCGAGGATAAAAAAGGCTGGCTAGTTAAAAACGTAAAATATTCAGGTGCTACAGATAAATTATCAGAAGATGTATATCAGGAAAATCAAATTGCAGTCTTGGATGAACTTTTTAGGATCACCAAACATGGCGGGGCTTTTTTCTACAATCACAAAATAAGATGGGAACGGGGCAAGATGTTCCACCCTATGGATTGGCTAAGAAAGACCAGATGGGTGATCAAACAAGAAATAATTTGGGACAGGATGATAGCAGCAAATATAAGAGGATGGAGATTCTGGCAGGTGGAAGAAAGAATATATTGGCTTTATAAACCGAAAGGTAAAGATTTGATGGGCGAAGAATTAAAAGCAAAACATGCATTGTTAACTTCTATCTGGAGATTTCGCCCAGAACAGAAAAATCCGCATCCAGCACCTTTTCCATTAGCATTACCGATAAGAGCGATCTACTCAATTATGGATGAACAGAAGGGCACAATAATTGATCCTTATTGCGGTAGCGGAACTACTTTGGTAGCAGCAAAAATATTAGGGCATGATTTCATAGGTATTGAAATATCTGAGGAATACATCAAATTCGCAGAAGACAGGTTGCAAAATTATAAAACCGATATAAATTATGCGAATGAAGAAATAGCACAACATATTGTTACAAAGACCTTTAAAGAAAGAAAGGCACGGGGAGAATTTACCGGTAGATATAAACCTAAGAATAACAAAATAGATGACAAACAGAAAACATTAGAATTCTTTTAAGGTATATTCATTTGGATAGATAATAGGGACGGAGGTCTTAATAAATGCGAAAAGTCGCAGTCGTCGGTGCTGGCATAACAAAATTCATGCGCCGTGCGCAGGAAACGAGCAAGGAACTCGCCTGGGAAGCGACGAAAATGGCGCTTGATTCCTGCGAACTGAATCTAAAAGATATTGAATGCGTTACGCTCGGCTCCGCGCCCGATGCCTTTGACAGCGTCCACATGAAGGGCGAATACATCAGCGACGGCGCAGGCGCCTGGTGCAAGCCGTTCATGCGCAATTTCGTCGGCGGCGCAACCGGCGTCTTCGCACCCATCCACGGCTGGTATCATGTGGCATCCGGTCTGTTTGACATCTGCCTCGTAGTCTGCGAGGAAAAAATGTCAACCTGCCAGCCCCACCCGCAGGGCGCATTCCTTACCATCTTTGATCACACCACCGAACGCCCGCTGAAACCTAATCTCCTCTGGATTTTCGCACTTGAAATGAACCGCTACATGCAAACCTACGGCATCCGCCACGAGGACATCGCCCGCGTGGCCGTCAAAAACAAAAAAAATGCCCTTGATCACCCATCCGCTCAAATCCCCGAAGAAATCACCGTTGATGATGTCGTCAACTCCGAAGTCCTCGCTTGGCCCGTCCACCGCCTTGATGTCAGCCCCACAAGCGACGGCGCAGCCGCGCTCATACTCGCTTCCGAAAAAACGGCGAAAAAAATTACCGATAAACCCGTCTGGATTGAAGGCGTCGGTTGGAACCTTGACACCGCCTACTGGGCAACACGCGATCTATGTTACCCGCGCTATGTTGAAAACGCTGCCCGCATGGCTTACAACATGGCTGGCATCAAAGAACCAAAAAAAGAAATCAACATCGTTGAACCTTATGACCCATTTGATTACAAGGAACTCCATCACCTTGAAGGACTCCTCCTCGCCGACCGCGGCAAAGCGCCTGAAATCACCGCAAACGGCATAACCGCGCGCAACGGCAACATGCCCGTCTGCCCGTCGGGCGGCGCGCTCGGCGTCGGCAACCCCATCGCCGCCACAGGTTTGATGAAGGTCTGTGAAATCTTCTATCAGTTGCGCGGCGAAGCAGGCAAAAGACAGGTGCCGGGCACACCCAAAAAAGGTCTCGCTCAAGCATGGGGCGACCTGATGCAGATCGGCACCGTCATTATTCTCGGAATCTAATCCAATTCCAGTATCTTATAATATAATTAGTGTTAATTAGTGTAATTCGTGGATCAAATTAAGGAGTGATAAATTGATAGAAACTCTCGGCGACTACAAACGAACACACAACTGCGGCGAACTGCGCAAAGAACATATAGGGGATGAAGTCTGCCTCATGGGCTGGGTCAACCGCTCACGCGACCACGGCGGCGTCATCTTCGTTGACCTGCGCGACCGCTGGGGCATCACGCAGGTGGTTTTTGACCCCACCGTTGATGCGAATCTTTTTGCACTCGGCGAGCGTATGCGAAGCGAATTCGTTATCGCCGTTCACGGCAAAGTGCGCCTGCGCCCCGCAGGAAACGAAAACCCCAGCCTCCCCACTGGCGAGGTTGAAGTGCTCGTCAGCGAGGCGAAAATCCTAAACACCAGCGAAACCCCGCCCATCTATGTCAGCGACGAAGGCGACGAAGACGAGCGCATCCGCCTGCGCTACCGCTACCTTGACCTGCGCCGCACTCGCATGCAGCGTAACCTCATCTTCCGCAGCCGCATCAGCAAGACCGTCCGCGATTATATGTCCGAAAACGATTTCCTTGAAATTGATACCCCAGTCCTCTCTAAAAGCACACCCGAAGGCGCCCGCGATTTCCTCGTCCCAAGCCGCCTCCTCCCCGGCACCTTCTACGCGCTCCCCCAGTCCCCCCAACTCTTCAAACAAATCCTCATGGCGTCAGGTTACGAAAAATATTTCCAGATCGTCAAATGCTACCGCGACGAAGACCTCCGCGCCGACCGCCAGCCCGAACACACCCAGATTGACCTTGAAATGAGTTTCATCACCGAAGAAAATATCTACTCACTGATTGAAGGTCTGATAAAAAAAGTCTTCAAGGAAGGACTTGATATTGACATCGCCACCCCGCTGCCGCGCCTCACCTACAAGGAATCACTCCTGCGCTACGGCACCGACAAGCCCGATCTGCGCTACGAATTGCAGATAACGGATGTTACTGATGTAATGCGCGGCTCGGACTTCAAGATTTTTGAAACCCTCATCCAGGGCGGCGGCATCGTCCGCGGCTTCACTATCACGGGCGGCGCCGCCTTCTCACGAAAAGAATTGGACGACCTGATCGCATACTCCCAGAAACTCGGCTCGTCTGGTCTCGCCTGGATGCGGCTGAAAGGCGATCAAACTGATTCGCCGATAGCGAAATTTTTTGCTGAACAGCAACTTCAGGCGCTGCGCACGACAATGAATGCGAAAGACGGCGACCTCCTCGCCTTCCTCGCAGGTCAGGAAAAAGCCATCGTCCCGATACTCGGCGAACTGCGCCTGCACCTGATTGAAAAAACAAAGATGCAGCCCAAACAACCCTATGCCTTCACCTGGGTAACAGATTTCCCTCTCTTTGAGTGGGACACCGAACGCAAAGGCTGGGCGCCGATGCACCACATCTTCACGATGCCGCGCGAGCAAGACATACCGTTGCTTGACTCGGCGCCAGGAGAAGTCATGGGACGCCTCTATGACCTCGTCCTCAACGGCACCGAACTCGGCAGCGGCAGCATCCGAATACACATCCGCGAACTACAGGAAAAAGTCTTCTCCATCATCGGCTTAGAGCAGGAAGCAGCGCGCGAACGCTTCGGCTTCCTCCTTGACGCCTTCCAATACGGCGCGCCCCCGCACGGCGGCATCGCACTCGGACTTGACCGCCTCCTCATGCTCATGCTCGGCGAAAACTCCATCCGCGAAGTCATCCCCTTCCCAAAAACCCAGAGCGGCGCCTGCCTCATGACCGGCGCACCCTCACCCGTTGAAAAAGACCAACTCCGCGAAGTCGGAATCCGTTTGTTAGAACCATAATTGCAAATTCTCCGACTTTCTCGTAATCTTTATGTAATAAGAAATGAAAAATGGGAGGGGGATCATGATACCCATTGATTATGATGTTATTGTTTTTAACGAAGACGAAACCTATGTAGCCTACTGTCCCGAACTTGATATTTCAAGTTGTGGCGATACCGTTGAACATGCTAAAGAGATGCTGAAAACTGCGGTGAGATTATTCCTTGAAGAAGCGGAAAAGATGGGGACACTTGAAGATATTCTTGAAGAATCAAAATACAGGAAAGATACAAACGGGCGATGGCTGCCGCCTAAACTCGTTGCGACCGAATCGGGTTTATCTTAACCCTAATTTTTCATAAATAATGAACCACAAAGACACCAAGAGCACAAAGAAAAGGAACAATGGGCACACTGCGTGTGCCCGCAGGACTTCACTTTTAGTGAAGTCCTGCTTTTCATTATCTTTTCCCTTGGTGCCCTTTGTGTTCTTGGTGGTTTAATCATTTTTTATGCAACTATAGGGTTAAGTTGGCAAAATTATTGGGGAGGGACAAATTATGAAATTCAATATAATACTTGAACCAGCAGAAGAAGGCGGATTCAATGTAACTGTTCCTGCATTAGATGGATGCTTTACTCAAGGCGAGACAGAAATAGAAGCATTGAAGAATGCGAAGGAGGCAATTCTTTGCTATCTTGAAGGTTTAGAAAAAGTGAATCAAATAAAATCAAAACCAGGTGTCGTTTTAAAAGAGTTGGAGGTTTCTCTTTGAGCAGAACATTTTCTGGCAAGGAAATTGTCAAGGCACTTCGTAGAATTGGATTTGTTGTCGATCACCAGAAAGGGAGTCATGTTTTTATGCACAATTTAGAGAAAAACATCTCTGTCGTTGTTCCACTTCACAAAGAGGTTATAAAAGGAACTCTTAACAACATAATAAAAAAAGTTGACATCACAATAGATGAACTTAAAGAATTAGTATGAGATACATGTAAATTTTATCTTTATGAATTATGAGAGGATCTGGAATATTTGTATGATACCAAAAAGATGCAGGGCGCGGTCTCCGCACCGCGCCGAGATACTCCATGAAGTCGCAATCCGATTGTTAGAACCATAGCAGAGAAAGACATAAATTCCGTGCAAATCCGTGTCAATCCGTGCCAAAAAAATTTTCCTTTTTTGCGTAGAATTCCAGTGATAAGTTTAATTGCAATAACGGTATAATAAAGATAAAATTTAATTGTGAGAAAAAATTAAAACAGGTTAAAAGGATGATTTTATGACTAAAACTGAAGCCACCGCCGAGGTATTTCTTACAGCCTTCAAGTCTCTCCCGAAAGGGACGCGGGAAACCGTGATCGCCCGGCTCGCTGATGATAAAGAACTGCGAGAGGATATCATTGACATCATGATCGCCCGTGAACGCATGATGGAACCCTCCAGACCCCTGAAAGATGTATTGAAAGAGATCAGAAAAACGAATAAGAAAAAGTGGAATACTCCGTAATTATTTCCAACAGTGCAGAGAAAGAACTGAAATCTCTGGATCATAAAATCGCCGACCGGATAGGCTCTCGCCTTCTAATTCTTGAAGACAATCCGAAACCGCCAAACTCTAAACATCTAAAAGGAACTACTTTTTACAGACTCAGGATCGGGGATTATCGTGTAATTTACAACATTGATAACGAGATGAGAATCATAAATATATTAAGTATTGGTCATAGAAAAGAAATCTACCGACAATTAAAACGATTTAGTTGACGCATACTTGATAGAACTATAATTGCAAATTGTCAGATTTTTCCGTAAACTTTTAAGAGGTGATTGTCTATGAATTTCAAAATCGTAATCCAGCAGGATGAAGATGGGCGATATAACGCTTCCTGCCCGGAATTGAAGGGCTGCCATTCCTTTGGCGACAAAGTTGATGAAGCGATTAAAAACATCCGTGAAGCGATTGAACTATACCTTGATGATATGCCGGAGGATCAAGTATCACGCATCCGCTCAAAAGTAGAATTCAGAGAAATCGCAGTATGACAAAACTACCGGCTGTTACTGGAAAACAAACACTCAAAGCGCTCCAAAAAGCCGAACGGAATATCAAAAGCCAGAAAGGCAGCCATGTTAAACTGACAAAACAGGGACGGGATTATTTTCTCATAGTCCCTATACATGACAAATTCACAATTCCAAAAGGCACCCTCGCAAACATAATTAAAGATGCAGGACTTACTGTAGAAGAATTTGTTGAATTGATGTAATTCTCTACGCGAAAAAATTAAATCAGTGCAAATCCGTGTCAATCCGTGCCAAATAAACAGCGCGAATCCGCGTAAATCCGCGTCCAAAATTTAATTTGTTTGCAATACAACATGAAATCAAAATACCTCGCCATCCCCCTCATCGCCGTCATAATTGACCAATTCATTAAATCCATCGTCCGTGCCTATTTTTACACACACCGCATCTCCGACTTTACCGTCATCCCAAACTTCCTCAGCCTCGTTGATTCCTACAACCCCGGCGGCGCATTCGGCATCCTTCAGAACACACCCACACTTTTCCTCGCCCTCTCTACCATTTTCTCACTCGCAGCACTCATTTTACTGGTCTCGGTCTTCAAAACTACCACACCCGTTCTGTGGGGACTCGGTCTCGTCGCCGGCGGCGCAATCGGCAACCTCGTTGACCGCGCCCGCTATGGCAGCGTCTATGATTTCATTGATTGCTACATCGGCACTTACCATTGGCCCGCCTTCAATGCCGCCGATGCCTTTATCGTCATCGGCACCGGACTCCTCCTCTTTTCAATTATGCGCGGCAAAAAAACATCAACCGCAGAGACCACAGAGAACGCAGAGGGAAATTGACAGGATTCATAGGATGAATAGGATTATTATGCAGCAGGCAGTATACAGGAAACAGGGATTATAAAGAAGCCTTTCCCTATCTACTACCTACTGCCTACTACCTACTATATGCTGAAGGTCGCAGTCATAGGCACAGGCTACATGGGCAGGCGTCATCTTGACGGCTACCGCAAACTGCCCACCGTCCAGATCGTCGGCGGTGCGTGTCGCTCGGAAGCAACCGCATCGCGCATCAAATCCGAATACAGCATACCTGTTTACCTTGATTACCGCGAAATGATTGAAGCGGCGCAGCCCGACGCCGTCAGCATCTGCTCACCCACGCCGCTCCATTGCGAAATGGCAACCTATACGCTGAATCGCAGCATCGCAACTCTCGTCGAAAAACCCTTCGCCGAAACGAAAGAAGAAGCACAACAAATAATAAACACTGCGCAAAAACACAATACTAAATTGATGGTCGCCCACACCGACATCTACGACCCCGGCATCCTGAAACTCATCACCCTCGTCGCCAAAGGCTACGCAGGCGATGTCCGCGGCGTTGAATACCGCAAAGTCGGTCGCGACATCAGCCCCGGCGATGTTGAAAAAGGCATCGTGGAACAGGGCATGGAATCGGAACAGGAGGTAATTGAACGCGTCTACAACCTTTTAATCCACATCACCTATGTGGTTGACAAATTAGCAAACAGCGGCGAGCCGCTCGCGGTCGCAACCCCAGAACTTTCCGCACGGCGCTACCGCGAACTCGTGAAATCAGAAATCAATTACGCAAACGGCGTGGCTGTGCGCATCCTCATTGACGGCACCGTTGACGCCCCGCTCTCCAAACTCATACTCGTCCGCGGCTCTAAAGGCGAGGCACGATGGGAACTCAAAAACGGCAACTGCACAATCAGCCTCATAACACCTGACGGCATGCGCCGCATCCCCTTCACCTACGCCAGCCCGTTTGATAATGTCGTCAAATACTTCGTTGAATTCATTGAAAAAAACATCCCACCCTTCACCCCAGGCGAGGACGGCTTGAAGATTATGGAACTTTCCCAGCGTATAATTGATGTGTTTCGCGGTGGAAAATAAATGAAATGTGATAACCCACGAAGGACACCAAACATATATTTTCCTGGATTATTCATACCCTATACGAAAATAGTTCACCTGAAAGGAGCGAAAGTTTTTAGGAAAAGGGTTCGGGAAATAACCCTTTTTTCAAAAAGGGTTTTTCCCGATTCGCCGAAGGCGAACCAGCATTTTGTATGAATAATTTGGGTTTTATTTCCTTCGTGCCCTTCGTGGATAAAAATTTAACTACAGAAAATATCTCCCCTGTGAACTGAAAAAATCCGTCATCCCGCGCGCAAATTCCTGCCTAATCGCTGAAAGCGGCGCATCGGAAAAGAAAGACCGCAAAATAGAAAAAAACTCCTCCCTGAAATCCTCTATATCAACCACCATCAAACTGCGGAAGTTGCCCGCAATCTCGCACTGACGCACTACCTCCTCCCTCCCCCCAAGTTTGTCAACAAGCCCTATCCGCTTCGCCTCTTCCCCAAGATAAACCTGCCCCTGACTGATCTTCTTCACCACTTTCATCTCAAGCCCGCGATTCTCCGCAATCTCCTTTATAAAAATATCGTGCAACTTGCGCAGGTGCTCCGTAATGAGTTTCTTCTCCTTCTCGTTGCTCTTGCGAAACGGCACACCCATATCCTTGAAGTTGCCCGACTTAAACCCCTCGTATTTTATCCCGTACTTCTTCATCAACTCGGAAATCTCCAGATGCGGCGAAAACACACCGATAGACCCCACAGTGCTGCACGGATCGGCTACAATCCGATTGCAAGCGCTCGCTATCCAGTATGCGCCCGATGCGCCAACATCACGAATCCATGCGACCGTTATCAGCCCCGCCGCCTTGATCGCATCGCCTATCTCCTTGCTCGCCACTACCGCACCGCCGGGGCTGTTGATCTCAACTATCAACGCACGCAGCCCGCGCCCCTTCGCCCACTTTATCTTCTGAATTATCCTGTCAGGCACCGTCCCGCGCAGCGGCGGATACCCCGACGACATCGGCAGCACAGGACCTGTAATCCTGACCTTCCCGATTATCCTGCTCGCCATCGGTCCGCGCGCAATCCCCCTTAACAGCGATGCGCCAGGCGTGCCTTTTCTTTTTGACATCTTTCCCATCCCCTTTCCAAGATCATTCTAACGGTAATCTCACGAACTAACAATATCTTGATGACCGGGAGAATAATTCACATTAGTAAATTCGTGTTAATTCGTGCAATTCGTGTAATTAGTGGATCAAATGGATTTTCTATTATTTTGCTTTGCTCGGTAATATCTTTTCCAGTACCTCCGCCAGCGCCTTCAGCGAAACAGCCTGCGATGGCAACTCCAGAATCGGCTCACCCGCTATAGAACGCGCATGCACCTCGCTATCGTTAGGCAAAACGCCGAAAAGTTCCAACCCCGTCTTTTCTATCTCCCACTGCGTCGCCTCGGGAATCCCATCCACAGCACGATTCAGCAGCAGCCCCGCCCTCCCGATGCCGAGTTTCAATTGCTCCGCTATCGTCCTGATCCGCCCCGCAGCACGCACCGCCGTCATTGAACTGTCGCTCACGATCACAAGTAGATCAACATTCCGACTCGTGCGCCGGCTGATATGCTCCATCCCCGCCTCGTTATCCATAACGATCATCTTATAGTTGGACGCAAGCGTATCAAGATGCTTGCGCAAAAGCATATTAGGATAGCAATAACATCCAGGCCCCCCCGGACGCCCCATCACGAACAAATCAACCCCCACCGACTCCACCACCGTGCTGTTGATGCGCTCCTCCATATATCTGTCCTTTGACATCCCCGGCGGCAGACTCTTCACCACCGTCTGCGATTCCTCAAGCACATCAGCAACGGTTTCCGGCGCCTCAAGCCCCAGCGCCTCGCCCAGCGTTGAATTCGGATCGGCATCAACCGCAAGTATCGGCGTCTCCTTTCGGTCCCGTAGCACACGAATGATCTCACACGCCACCGTCGTCTTCCCCACACCGCCTTTGCCCGCCACCACTATCGTAAATGCC
>JBFMBQ010000250.1:0-6087 GCA_040755115.1 bacterium | reverse complement strand
TGTTCGTGTGATTTCGGAGAGGCGTTTTCCTGGGAACGGATAGACTGTTATCGGGCGCAACAGGGCTGCGCGTATGCCCTCATCGCGTGCCTTCCATATTGCGGTCTGCACGATACGGGCGCACGAGCCGAAGGCAACGGCAAGAAAATCGGAATCGTCTGTGAACATCTCCTCACACCTTGTATCCTCTTCTTTCAGTTTTTCGTATTTCGCGTGCAGTTTCCAGTTGTGTGTTTCCATCTCTCCGTCGCCGAGATAAAGAGATTTAATCAGTCTCGGCGCACGCCCCTCCGCACCCGTGAGCAGCCAGGATTTCTCAAGGTGTTGTGGCTCCTTGCGCTCACCCATCATCACAGGTTCCTTCATCTGTCCCAGTATCGCATCGGCAAGGATCACAGCAGGGTTTCGGTATTTATCGGCGAGTTCAAACGCCATGATGGTAAGCGAGAACATCTCCTGCACAGAAGCCGGCGCAAGGACGATGGTGCGGTAGTCGCCGTGTCCGCCGCCGCGCGTTGCCTGAAAGTAATCGCCCTGCGTATGGGCGATGCCGCCGAGACCGGGACCGATGCGCTGGATGTTGACAACAACGCCGGGCAGTTCCGAGCCTGCCATATAGGAGAGTCCTTCCTGCATGAGGGAAATACCCGGACCTGATGAAGAGGTCATAACCCGCGCGCCTGCCGCCGATGCGCCCATCATCATATTTATTGATGCGATTTCGCTCTCCGCCTGAATGAAAGTTCCGCCTGCTTTTGGCAATTCCGCCGACAGATATTCGGGGATTTCGTTCTGCGGCGTTATGGGGTAACCGAAATAATATCGGCAGCCGGCGTGTATCGCCCCCATTGCAATGGCGATATTTCCTCTTGTCATCTGCGGTTTCATAATTAAATCCTGTTAATCCTGTGAATCCTGTCTGATATATTATTTATACACTTCAATGCACATATCGGGGCACATCTCGGCGCAGATTTTGCAGCCTTTGCATTGCCCGTCGGTGTTTACGAAGAACGCCGGATTATATCCCTGAAGGTTTATCTCGCTGCGGAGCACGATAAGTCCACGCGGGCATGCCTCCACGCACACGCCGCATCCCTTGCACCGCTCTTCGTTGATGGTTATCTGCGCTGCCACAAGTTTATTTTATTTACTGTGTTTTTATATATCAAGTCATTGCTGTCCCATCAAATAACAAAAATCAAACATAAAATTCTTATCCACTGATTCCACTGATTTTCACTGATTTAATTCGTGTAAATTCGCGTAATTAGTGGATCATCAATAACGCAGGTTCATGTTACTTTGGACAACTATCCGTCGTTTGTTCTCTCCCTCCCGGAAAAAACGAATCTCCACGAACGATGAAAACACCAATTCAGGGAAGCGGTCTGCCCACTCGGCTGCGACCACGCCGCGCTCAAGGTATCCTTCTATATCAAGCGCAATCGCCTCCGCTGCGGTGCGCAGACGGTAAAAATCAAGGTGAAACAGCGTAATCGCTCCGGGGTATTCTCTCACGATCTGAAATGTAGGACTCAGCACTACACCGCTTACTCCCATCCCTTCAGCAATTCCTTTCACGAACACGGTCTTGCCGCTGCCGAGTTCGCCGCAAAGCGCCACAAAAGTCCCGCGCCGCAGGCGCTTTCCCAACTCTATGCCAATCCTTATCGTCTCCTGCGGCGATTCGCTGACAAGTTCTTTTTTTTTATATTTCAATTTGAATTCATCTTCGCCCATCATATTGACATTATCCAGCCTTTGGTTTTTTCCAATCTTTAACAATTGCATGAAAGCAACGCACCGCATGAAATTCCTTCCTGTGTATCAGGAACTGAACCGCCACAACAAGAATCCACAATATATAAACGACCAGAATTTCCTCGCGCAGATGCGGGATTATGAACTGTATAAACCATAGAACGAACAGTCCCGCCGCCTCATACCAGCGCAGGCGCATATCGGCAAGGAACATAAACCCCAGAATTGACTGCACCATCGTCAGGGCGATCTCAAAACGCTGATGGGTATCAAATTCAATAGCGGAAAACGCACCCTGACTGATACTGAATATGACAGGACACATCCCGATCAGCAGCGTCCACTGGTTGATATTTGAGGAGACCATGTTCATCATAGCGATCGGCGCCTTCTTTCCCGTGCGCGCCCAGTTGAACGCGCTTACTTTTTCAGGGAACTCGGACAGGAAAGGCGCAACCCACTGGACAAAAACATACTGCGAGATCCCGACGCTTATCGCTAATGCCAGCATACTCTCAAGGAACGGGTGGGCAGTGAAATACAGCAGTATGCCGCCGCCCGCGAAGAGAGCCAATACATACCACTTGCGTGATCGTTCCGGTTGTTTCATCACCCAGCGCGGCACTGCGGGCAGTTCCTCTGGTTTCTCCATTTCCACAGGCGGTATGCGCAGCAGCGCAATAAGATAGATCACATAGAGAGAGATGAGCACCACAGAATCTATGAGACCGAGTGAACCCTTTGCGAGAATAACAAAAAAATACATTACCGGCGGCACGAGCGCGAGCACTTCAACAGAATGCTCCTCGTCAAGTTCAAGTGGGGCAAGGGCGTTGCCCTCACCGCTGCGGATGCGAGCAATTGACCGCACGAAATAGATCATTGGCCAGCCAAGCCCAACGAGGAGCCGGATTGAGCCTGTGAAGTTGGCGGAAACGAGGTGAATTTTATCAATATCCTTTCCCGCTTCCCAAGCGATTACCGCCTCCACTGCGAATTCAGGCATCGTCTGGAGCCAGGCGAGTATTGCGAGCGCAAGCCCCTGGGAAACCAGAAACTGCGCCGCTTCCGCCCCCCATGCAATGATAAACGCCGATAACAGAATTGACGGGAAAGTCCACACCGCCGAAAGTGCTTTCGCTTTAATTACCGCAGGAGCAACTTCTTTCATCTGAAGACCGCCTTATTTACAATTTTCGCAGCAATTTAGCCGGGTGAATTGCTGTAGGGCGCGGTCTCCGCACCGCGCCGAACCATCGGCATGGCAGTATAATATACAACTGAAAAGCGCATAGTGCAAAGTGCGAGGTGCAAAGTGCAAGAATCCTTTGCCGCTAAAACACTAAGGCACAAAATTTCACAAAAAGAGAGATAAAAAATCAGTGTATTTTCGTTTTTTTGTGATTTTGTGGCGTATAATATAAAATCTGCAATATGATGACAATTAAACATTTGATGCAGAAGGTATTTGCCGGCGGTGCTGATGTATCCGCCTTCACGGAAATAAGCGGGCAATATTATCCGGATGATCCGCTGATTCCTCACATATATAAATTGTTAAACAAAACTGATCTGAGCGGCGCTGAAGCCGAGGATGTGATGAAAATATTGATGGAAGGCAAATCAAGCGATCTGTATGTTGCCGCGCTCCTTGCCGCAATGGAGCGGAAAGGTTACACGGAAGCGGAGATCGCCGCCTGCGCCTCAACGATGAGAAGATATGCGCGAAAGATAGAGAACCTGCGCATCGGTGATGCGGATGCAATAACCGATACCTGCGGAACGGGCGGCGACAGGACGGGCACTATCAACATTTCAACCATAATTATGTTCATCCTTGCGGCGGCGGGCATACCGGTGGCGAAGCACGGCAACCGCGCCGCCACCTCGCACTGCGGCAGCGCAGATGTCCTTGAAGAACTTGGGGTCAGGATAGAACTTGAGCCTGCCGCCGTGGGCGAATGCCTGAATCAGATCGGACTCGCCTTTCTCTTTGCCCGCACCTTTCACCCTGCCATGAAAAATGTTGCAGGCGTGCGAAAAGAATTGGCGGAACTGGGGATGAGCACAATTTTTAATTTTTTAGGTCCACTGACAAATCCGGCAAATGCAAAAAGGCAACTTCTGGGGATTTACAAATACGATATGGTGGAGACCATCACAGATGCACTGAAACTTTTAGGATTGAAGAGGGCTATGGTAGTGCACGGCTTGCCTGCTGGCGCAGTAAATGGACTTGATGAAATATCCACGCTCGGTGCAACTAAAATTGTGGAACTTAACGAGGACGGCAAGATAAAAAGTTATGAAGTCAGACCGCAGGATTTTGGGATAAAGCACGCAGCGATTGAGGATTTAAGAGGCGGCGAAAAAAAATATAATGCGGAGATACTGAAGAATGTCCTGTCGGGCATGGAAAAAGGTGCAAGGAGAGATGTCGTTCTATTGAATGCCGCTGCGGGACTGGTTGTTGGCGGGAAGGCTGATTCTATCCCCGACGGGCTTGGAACCGCGGAGAAAATATTAAACGACGGCTCCGCTCTCAATAAATTAGAACAACTAATAGAATTAACAAATAAACTTCAATCATAGAATTTAAAACTTTTCAGAGATACCTGAACATACCCATCGCGATTATCAGGGTTATCCACATAGCAAGTAACCACTTCAGAAAACTGAATTTCATCTCATCAATACTTCTCACAAGCGTCATTTCTAATTCCTCAATTTTCTTTTCAAAACTTATTCTGAATTCCTCAATCTTTTCTTCTATCATTAATCGTCAACCTTTGAAAACTTGCCTTCTTTTCAGGGTATAACTTGAACCTCAAGTTCAAGTGTTACCCCAAATTTTGATTCAACACCGTCTCTGACTATTCCGATTAATTCAAGAATCTGGTCGCAGGTTGCGCCGCCTGTGTTGATAATGAAGTTGGCGTGTTTTTCCGAGACCATTGCGCCGCCGCAGCGGTAACCTTTGAGTCCGGCATCTTCTATAAGTTTTCCTGCCGACATGCCCGGCGGATTTTTGAAGGCGCTGCCGGCGGAGCGTGTGCCCTGGGGGTGTTTCTCTCTGCGTTTTTCAAGGACTTCCCGCATTTTTTCATCTATTAATTCCTTTTTTTCGTCGTTCATCTGTAGTTCGGCTTCAACGATGATTTCACGCGGCAGTTGCTGAAAGATGCTCGTCCGGTACGCAAAACAGCAATCAGCAGCGGCGTATTTTTTTATCCTGCCGTTTTCGTCAACTGTGGTAACAACGATTATTCGTTGTGCAATATACATTCCAAAGGCGCCGGCGTTCATCCACACGGCGCCGCCTACTGTGCCGGGAATGCCAGATAACTCTTCCAGTCCGCAGATATTTCTATGCGAAAGGTTGCGTATAAGTCCCATCAGAGATATGCCCGCGCCGACCCGCACTCTGTCATCTATAGCCTCTAATTCATTCATTCCCGCTTCCGCGCACCGCGCTGTGCATTCCGCACACTTAATTCCTCCCTGCATCTTGATTACAACACCCCGAATCCCGCCGTCGCGAACGATAATATTAGTCCCATGCCCAAGTGTGTAATAACTGATTTCGTTTTCCTTCAGAAAAATCAAGGCGGCGCATAAATCTTCAATACTTTCAGGCATGAATAAAACATCGCACATACCGCCCACACCCATTGATGTGTGCCTGCTCATCGGAGCATCCAGCATAATCTTTCCCGATACTGCTTTCTGGAACGCCGTCTGCCAGATCATAATAAGAAATATTTTATCACAGAAACACGGAAGTACGGAAACATGAATGCCACGGCGTTAATATGAGTAAGATGTGAGAAGTAAGAAGTTAGATGGTAAACGGTAGATGGTAGATGATCGTCTCCCATCTCACTTCTCACATCTCCCGTCTCACCGTTCTCTTTAAGGGGAACCTTTTTAGAGTGAGTATGAATAATTTGGATAAATATATCAATTTTCTTTGACTTTTTCTTAAAGATTCAAATAATATTAATCAAAAGAATTGCTTAAATGCTCAATCAATAAGCGAGGAGGCACATCTTGGAACACTTATACTGGGATGTATATGTCAACGACCCGGAGGGCATGGTTCATTTTGTTGATACGACGGTAAGTTTTCTTCACATTTACATCGGTGATGTCCGCGAGGCGGTGGTGCACTCGGAGGATGACCGCATCGCCAAATTCGGGCGCGTGATTTATAACGAGAGCGCATGGGATTCGGAAAAGTTCAAGGATTTGAAGGATGACATAACGCGTCCGAACCACTATGAGGTTGTCAAGGAAGTTCTGCTGCGTCTGGAGAAATACAAA
>JBFMBQ010000249.1:0-2283 GCA_040755115.1 bacterium | reverse complement strand
ACCTGATCACAGTGCGCAATCCGCAATTCCAAAAACAAGAAGTTAAAATCAAATTGCACCATCCTGAAAACCTGCTCCGGGTTATTTATCCTTATCATGAATGGTTCTTGAGTGGCGCCGTAAATAGTGATGGCTTGTTCAGATATGAATTACATGATAACGAAGTAGTAACATTTGAGAGCGTTCCCCCAGCAGAATTAAAGCGTCCAGTTGTGCTCGGTGTGCGCTCACGGATAGGAAGACAGACGGCAACAGAGACGGAATATGAAATCACCTCACCCGCTGATTCTTTCACTTTCACGATAAAGTCCACCACAGAAATAAAAGATGTGATGCTGGATGGAGAAAAACTTACACAAGATAAAAATGGGAATTACAGGGTAGAACTTTCCTCTTCTTCGCTGATCAAGATGTATTTTAAAGCAAATGCAGTGCCCGCTGATGATACCGTTGCTTTAGAGACATTCTCGGATGTGAGCGAAAGCGTGCAGAACCCTGGTCTTGTTATGATCGTGCAGTCGGATATTGGCTCGGTGCCGATGCAGGTAAAATATGATGCCGCAACAGCCACTGCATCAGCGCATGGCAGAGGCTGGAGCGCCTTTGAATTCCCTGTTAAATATGGCTCGCATAAAAACACGATTGCCTTTGATGCAGACTCAATCTATAGTGTTCCATTCCTGAATTCTTCAAACATAAAATTGTATGTGGCATACACCGGCGTTTTGAACGGAGTTAATACAAAATTGCTGATCAGGCACGAGCCTGCATCTCCTGATGATTCTGTCCTGCCTCCCGCTCCTTCGCAGGACATGTTCAGATTCGTTGACCCGGTAGTGAAAGGGCAGGGGGTCTCAATCAACAAACTCCGCAGGCATCGCTCGCTCGGCGCCGACGATTTTAAGGAAATAAAAGCGGCGAAAATTCATATCAGACTCCTTGGCTCGCGCCCGGATGATTTACCGAGGAATATATTGTTAAACGGGGCGCCGGTTGCCACACTCCCCACCAACGAATTTCCTTACGACAACTGGGAGAATTTTACGATAGACATTCCTCAAGCGAATCTCCACGCCGTCAGGCAGAAAAATAAAATCGTTGTAAGAAATCTTGGGGGCAGTCAATTTAAATTCACGGCAGTCGCTCTTGCTGTGCAGTTGGCAGATGGCAACTGGGTCAGCACTAACTTCAGCGACGAGGTACATTATACCGGCCGCGACTGGATAGGCGCTGAGGGAACCTATTTTGAGACATCGTCCAGACCTGTATATTTAAATTTTTGACGCTGATTGCGCTGATTACACTGATTACACAGAGAATTGGGGGTGCTTCAGCATGAATTATTTCAGATTGTTTTTAATGACTTTAATGTTGCTTATTTTGTTTTTTGTTTCAATTATTTCACTTCATGCACAAACTGATATTCCCGACTGGGAGAATCCCCGTGTTATCGGTCGCAACAAAGAGCCTGCGCATGCCACGCTGACACCATATCCCGATATGAAATCGGCGCTGAACGCTGATTCCACGCCGTCACATTATATTATGTCGCTAAATGGCAACTGGAAATTCAACTGGGTGAAAACGCCTTCCGAGCGACCTGTTGAGTTCTATAAAACCGAATACGATGTGAGCGGCTGGAAAGAAATCCCTGTGCCATCCAACTGGGAAATGCACGGCTACGGCACACCTATTTATATTAATGTTACCTACCCCTTCAAGATGGATGCGCCCAGAGTGATGGGCGAACCGGACGATAAAACATGGACATCGTATGTGGAACGCAACCCTGTTGGTTCCTATCGCAGCACCTTCATACTCCGTGATTATTGGAAGGGGCGGCAGACTTTTATCGTGTTTGATGGCGTCTCCTCCGCATTTTATCTGTGGATTAACGGCAATCAGGTAGGTTACAGCGAAGACAGCAGGCTGCCGACGGAGTTTAATATCACAAAATATCTGCTGCCCGGTGAAAACACGGTCGCCGTTGAAGTTTACCGCTGGTGTGATGGCAGTTACCTTGAAGACCAGGATTTCTGGCGAATGAGCGGGATTTTTCGGGATGTAACGCTCGTATCGCGACCCTCAGTATATGTGCGCGATTTTTTCGTTCAGACACTTCTTGATGAACAATATCGGGACGCGGAACTCATTGTGAAAGCGAAGATCACGAATTCAGAAAATAAAAACGAAGCGGCATCCGTTGATCTCGTCCTGCTTGATGATACTGATAAAAAAGTTTTTGATGACTTGAGCAGCCAGATCACCATCCCCGCACAGGGA
>JBFMBQ010000248.1:0-7144 GCA_040755115.1 bacterium | reverse complement strand
GACACCAACAATTACAAGCCAGGTGGTATTAAAAAATTCAATCGTGGCAAAACCTTCAAGAGTTGTAAACAAAAGCGCCTCCTCGCCGAAAAAACCACGAAGAAACGGTGGCAGCATTTCCAGATAATCTTTCAATGCCTGGATTTTTCGTATTGACGGAAAAATGATAACGATAAAATATGCGCTGAAGAAAAGCGTCAGGGCATACAACAAGGTTACGATGCGCTCGGCCCTCAGATAACGATGAAAAATATGCACTTTATAAATTTCATCTCCCTTTTCATCCTTCACAATTTAAAAACACAAATCACCAATAATCTTCTTCATAACTTCTATGAATCAATCTTTATCCCCTTTCACCCCTTTTCGCCCTTTTCGCCCCTACATCTGTGTTCATCCGTGTCCATCTGTGGTTCATTTTTACCGCCCGAAGGGCGATTAATTTAACCCCCGCCTCGCATCGGCGTGTCGGAATAATATTCCATAAAAATATCCTCAAGCCCCGCATCCTGCACAACAAGATTCTCCACAGGGTGAGATGCGATAAGCCTCAGTATCTCGTTTATTCCAGAGCCGAGCCATAAGCGAATGGTCTTCCCGTGCTTCTCAATCTTCCTCACGCCCTCAATGCGAAAAGTCTCCTCCAAGACATCTTCCCTGAAATCAATCTCTATCGTCTTCAGACGAAACCTGCGTATCTCCGAAATCTCGTGAACTGCTATAAGTCTTCCCTCTTTAAGTATCGCAGCGCGGTCGCACACGCGCTCAACCTCGTGAAGTATATGCGATGAAAGAAATATCGTCTTTCCGCGCCGCTTTTCCTCAAGTATCAAATTATAAAATTCCTGCTGCATAAGCGGATCAAGCCCCGTAGTAGGCTCATCCAGAATGAGGAGTTCAGGGTCATGCATGAATGCCTGCACGATTGCGAGTTTCTGCTTGTTTCCGTGCGAATATGTTTTTATGTGGCGTGAAGGATCAAAATGAAGCGACTCAACAAGTTTTTCCCTCAGCGGGCAGGAGCGGCTCCCACGGACGGCGCCAATGTGATCAAGGTATTCATCCGCGCGCATGTCATCATACATCCCGAATTCCGCCGGCAGGTAACCGATGCGCCTTTTTATCTCCGATGAGTCGCGGTGCGCATCCCTGCCGAAGATAAAAGCCTGCCCCCGTGTGGGACGGATCAAATCAAGAAGTATGCGCTGGGTTGTCGTCTTGCCTGCACCGTTTGGACCGAGAAAGCCGAAAATCTCGCCCTCGCGAACCTCTAAATTAATATCAACTACACCGCGCACCTTGCCGTAATATTTTGTAAGACTCTCGGTTCGTATAATCACTGATCATCCCATTTCACTGGCTCTGATTTTTCATCTGTAGGGCGCGATTTCCACATCGCGCCGAACGGCTCCGTGTTCATCCGTGTTCATCTGTGGCTCAATTATTACGCTGTCCTCACAACAAGATGGCAGCAGTCCGCGCCTGTGGCTATCGTATCGCCGATGATCAATTCGCCCCCAAGCCGACGCACCAGTTCGCAATCCGCAGACATCCCGGCATCGCACACTTCCCGCCCGTCCTCCGCGCTCAATCCAGCAGGACATTCAAGCACAAAGACCTCCACCTCATCCCGCCCAGCCTTGCCAATCTCATATTCACATCCCACAGCGGCGAGCACCTTGAGCCACTCGCTCGTTACTTCCACAGCATCGCCGCCGCGCCCGACCCCAAACATGCCTGTCTCTGCAATCACAGCGCCCGCCGCCCTGCCCGCCTCGCGCAGCAGACTCCGCCCAACCTCCGTCCTCCCCGCAAGCCGCACCACCGCTCCCATCGCCTTCCACATCCGCTCCGTATCGCGCGTCAGCAACTTCTCTATCGCATTGTATTCCCTGCGCGCCTCCTCTGCATCGGGAATGATGACTTTCTTCCTTTCCCTCTTTGCTGCTGTCTTCTTTTTCGCCGCTTTTTTCTTTTTCGCCATCATCACACCTCCTTTTGTAGCGCCTTGTGCCGCCCCCAAACTCGTTTGGGGGTGCCAAATACATATATGCCACCCTAATCTGGCATAGCCAGAACCAAAAAGGATGAACCACTGATTAACGCTGATATACACTGATATTTGCGCCGAAGGCGCAAATAAAACATCTGTGTTTATCCGTGTCCATCTGTGGTTCCAAAGTCTTTGACTTCTTGCGCAAGATTTCAGTCATAAGATACTATAGCCATTAAAAAATCATCGCCGTTATTGAATGCGGCGGAAATATATGCGTGAGCGCAGTAGAACCAACCGAAATGCTTCTATCATCTATGCCGACATCTTCCCTGCTGTAATAATTCCGCGACTGCGGGCTGTCCGCGGTAATCTCCGACAACCACACCTTCTTCCTGGGTTTGAAGCCGCGCAGTCTGATCTTCGCCGCTATCGGCTTGGAATAATGCCTGTTCACAACCGTGAGAACGACATCGCCGCCACGGCGGGCTGTCGCATTTGCGTCAATATAAGGCACATCTTTCAACTCTGGTATCAAGCCGAGACGCGGGGCTGAAAATTTCTCCGACTCCACCGCGCACTTAAGAAGCGTTCCGCCGCAAGAATCCGCAAAAAGTTTGAACACCTTGTATATCGGGCTTTCGTAAATTCCCCTTGCACCAGCCTGGAGCACGCCCAATACATTCACTAACTGCGCAATGTTCGCCATCCCGACAACACCCGATTTGCGCTGAAGAATGTGCAGCGTGCAGGCGGCGAATATCGCATCCGTAAGTGTGTATCTGCCGTGCGTCAGTTGAAGCGGGTGCGCCCACACATTCCACTCGTCCAGCGCGATCGGGATGTTCCTGCCGGCGATTTCCATAATCGTGGAATACACCGCTTCAATCGTCTTCTCCACAACAATCGGCGCCGCCGCCATGCTGTAATGCAATTCACTCGGCGCTGTCAGTTTCTTCGCAAAATACACAGGGAAATGCTCAGGACCGGGAAGATAAATATGAATTGAGAACAGGTCAATCCATTCGGAAGCAATCTCAAGAACAACCCGGTTCCAGCGCGACTTCAAATTTCCGTTCCCCACTGCCACGAACCTGATATTCGGGTCAACCGCCTTCATCGCCTTGCAGAACTTGATGTATCTTTTCGCATACCCCTGCGGCGTAGTGTGCCCGAATGCCCACAATCCGTATATCTCGTTCCCGATTCCCCAGTATTTCACAGCCGTATCCGTCCCCGTCCCCGTTCCCGATCTTCTCCCACCCCTCTTTCGCCTGTTCACATATTCAACCCACTCCACCGCCTCCCTGATCGTCCCTGTAGCATAGTTGATATTAATGTAAGGCTCTGCGCCCACCGCCCTGCAAAATGCGATGAACTCATCCGTCCCGAAGTGATTCGGGTCGGGCGGACCGATTATCGGTCCCTGCCATCGCCAGTAGTAGTTCGGCTTCGTCCTGCGCTTTTCTATCGCCCCTATGCCGTCGCGCCAGTGATACCCGTCGGCATACAGCCCACCGGGCCAACGAATAACAGGCGGTCTGATCGCCTTTATCTTCTCCATCATCCCATTGCGGATTTCCCACCGCCACCCCGCCTCCGTCCGCCTCTTCTCCAGCAGCCCGCCGTAAATGCACCCGTCAAGATGCTCTATGAAATGCCCGTATATCATCGGGTCAATTTTCGTAACCTTTGAGTTTGCATCAATGGTTATAGTCGCCGTGGTTTTGTCATCCGCCGCCCTTTTCATCTATGCTGACTCCTCCTCATTAAATTTATACTATAGGAATTTTCTCCAGTTTTCCACTTTTCCACAATTTAAAAAACATAGATTGTTAATATCTTTTTCATCATTTTTACGGATAAATCTCGTTTTCCCCCTTCACCCCTTTTCACCCCTCATGTAGGGGCAAGGCATGCCTTGCCCCATACATCTGTGTTAATCTGTGTTAATCTGTGGTTCGTTTTTTTCTCGCCGCAGGCGACTAATTTAATGGAACCATAATGTCTTTGTTATGATATAATAAATTGCGAAATTCCGCAAAAAGGAAGGTGATACATAATGAAAATAACCAACATACTGCGAAGACGAGCAGTTCTGTGCCTGTCCTTTGTTTTTCTTTTTACACTCACCGCAGTGTCCGCAGCCATATCGCCGGGCAATGTGAAAAAGTGGGGATATGATGGGGATAGGATAATTGAACTTCAATGCGAGAATGCGCGGGTGAGGTTGATGTTTATTGAAAAGGACATTTTGATGGTTGAGGTGTTTGGTGAGGGGATAAATTCAGAGTTTCCATCATTTCTTACGGTAGTGGAGCCACCGCCTGCGGCGTTGTTTGTCCCGAAAGAGGATGTGGGTCCTATTCCTATCCCACTGGAGATAACAGTTCCTCCAAATGAATTGCCCATGAAAATTGACATTGAACCGTTTGGTTTGAACGTGCTTGGACCGAAGAAAGAAAACCTCATCTCCCTCGCTTATGAAGGCATCAAGTGGGAAAATGACGGCACTTACGAACTCGCCTTCCTCAAGCAGAAAGGCGACCAATACCTCGGTCTCGGCGAGCCTATGCCCGGCATCATCGGAAACATCATCCCGATGAATTACAATCACCAGAAAAGGACTATCTGGAACCGCCACTTCCCGCCCGCTGACCTCGGCCTGCCCTTCTTCATAAGTCCAAAAGGTTACGCCCTCTTCATTGACAATCCATGGAAAGCCGAACTTGATTTCAACCCCGCCGGGCAGTTCAAATATTCCGCAACCGGCGGACCGCTCCGGTTCTATATTTTCTACGGTCCCGACCCATACACGATTCTTCATCGCTACACCGACATCGTCGGGAAAAACCCGATGCCGCCGCGCTGGGTAACAGGCTACATGCAGAGCCGCTACGGCTACAAAAACGAAAAAGATTTCCGCTGGCTGATGGAAAATTTCCGCTCGCGGAAACTTCCCTGCGATGTTCTCATATTTGACCTTGACTGGTTCGGCGCGGGGCGCATGGGCAACTTCTGGTGGTTCAATGAAAATTTCCCCGAACCCGAAAAATTCCAGAAAGAACTTGAAGCGAACGGCTTCAAAAGCGTCGTCATAACCGAGCCGTACATCTTCCTTGCGAGCGACAATTACTTTGACGCCCGCTTCAAGAAACTGTTCGTCAAGGATAAAAACCGCCAGGCATACAATTTCACCTTCTGGGGACGCCCCTCATCCCTGCTTGATTTCACCAACCCCGAAACGCAGCGATGGTACGGCGAGAAAATAAAGCGCGTCCACGATTCCGGCGTTGACGGCTGGTGGACGGATTTGAACGAGCCGGAAGTTGACCTGCCGGATATGAATTTCCATTTAGGACCGCCTGAAGCGGCGCACAATCTGATTGCGTTCTTCATGAACAAGGCGATATACGATATGTATCAGGAACAACTCCCGAACGAGCGGGCGGTGATGATGAGCCGCAGCGGCTTCGCAGGCATGCACCGCTTCGGCGCAAGCATCTGGAGCGGCGATGTGCGGGCATCGTTTCAGCACCTGACAAACCAGATTCCCACCGCATTGTCTGTCGGTCTGTCGGGTTTCCCTATCTGGAACAGCGACACGGGCGGCTTCCATGGGACGCCCTCGCCCGAACTCTATGTGCGGTGGTTTCAATTCAGCGCATTCAACGCCATCTTCCGCTCGCACGGCAACCACAGCATACGCGAGCCGTTCTCGTTCGGCGATGAAGCGGAAAAAATTTGCAGAAAATATCTTGAACTGCGCTACCGCCTCGCACCGTATCTTTATACGCTTTTTTATGAGATGCATAAAACCGGCGCACCCATCATGCGCCCCACCTTCATGGAATTCCCGGGCGACAAAGATCGCATTGAACTGAAGGGGCAATTCTTATACGGCAAGTGGATGCTCATTGCGCCTGTTACCGACGAAGGGGCGAAAGATAAAACGGTCTTTATCCCCGAAGGAAAATGGACGAACTTCTGGAGCGATGAAATTGTTGAAGGCGCAAAGAAAATTAGTGTCCCTGTTGACCTTGAAACAATGCCCATCTTCATCCGCGAAGGCGCAATTATTCCAATGGGACCTGTTATGCAATATACAGACGAGAAGCCGCTTGATCCGCTGATGTTGCATTATTATCCATCAGATAAACCATCGGAATACATCTTGTATGAGGACGACGGCGGGAGCCGTGAATATGAGCGGGGCGAGTTTTCGCTGACAATGATTAATGCGGAAAAGCGCGCCGATGGGATCACGATCAACATCGCTGCACCGGCCGGCGAATTCAACGGAATGCTGAAAAAGCGCACTTATGAAATCATCGTCCATATCGTCCATAATGCTCAAAAACCAAAGAGTGTGAGCATAAACGGCGAAAAAGCGCAGACATGGAAATTTGACGACACCAAAAATCTGCTCGTTATCACAACCGATCAAAGTGGGATTAAAATAGATGTGATGTAGGGGCGCTGCTTGCTGCGCCCAGCTGCTTGCTGCGCCCATCGGGCACCGCGCCGAAAACATAGGAATTAAAAAATAAACTGACAACACCGAAAAAATTAAAAATTCAGGATATTTTTTTGACGCTGATAACGCTGATTGACGCTGATTTTTTGGATATGGATTAGACGGAAGATAAAGGGGATAGCAAACCCTTTATTCCATATTCAACAGGCTGTTGAAAAAGACATGGAACCACAGATGAACACGGATAGACACAGATATTTCCCACTAATTTACACGAATTTCTTCGCGCCCTTTGCGACTTTGCGAGAAATCTTCTGTTTTTCAACAGCCTGTCAACGCCTGACCCCAAACACTTTTGGTTCATTATTTTATTAATATCCCTTCCGTATTTTGGAAACTCATTTTGTTTAAATATATAGGAGCACTTATAATGGTTACTTTATCTTTTCTATCATCTATTCGGCGCCTGTGCCACCCCCAAACCCGTTTGGGGATGCACAAATCTGCGCAAATCCGCGTAAATCCGCGCCTTAATCTTTTTATTTCTAAACCGTCCTACGCGCCCATCAAGGCGCTCCATATATATCTCTGCGCACTCTGCGCACTCTGCGGTGGCTCAACCCGCAATCAACACCGGCAGCCCCATCTGGGAAGGAGGGGAAACTTACTCGTGC
>JBFMBQ010000247.1:0-2436 GCA_040755115.1 bacterium | reverse complement strand
GTGAACGACTGGTATGCTGTAGATTATTACACTACGGGCGGACCGCCGTGGACTGATCCCCAAGGAGCTGGGACTGGCAGCAACCGTGTGTGGCGCGGCGGTTCGTGGTATAATCTCGCGACAAAGTTACGCGCGTCGGACCGCAATAGCAACAGCCCGCCCGCCGCGAACAATTATCTCGGCTTCCGTTGTGTGCAGGACTGATTTTTCGTGGTTCGTGGCTCTTGTTTCATGTAACGAATCACGAATCATGAACGAAAAAGGACATAAGTGAAAATACTATATCTTTGTTGAGAAATGTAACGAATACTATAACCTAACCTTGCAGAGCCAGAACCAAACAGGATATGTATAGTAGCCAGCATCCAGTAGCCAGGGAATTGAAATAAAAATTTTTCACGCAAAGAGCGCAAAGAACGCAGAGAAAAACTTGAATATTTTAAAAGATCTTGCCATTTTGCGTAGAAGTTCAGTTATAAGATACTAAATTAAGCGATTCTTAACAATGAATAATTTTGGAGTGCGGTGATTCATCACCGCTTTGCTTTTGACGGGAATTAATTCCCGTCTGTGAAAGCGACAATAAATTGTCGCACTCCAAATTGACACCCGTTAGGGGAAACAATACCATAGATAGAATCGCTCAATTAAGGTATAATATAGTCATGAGAAAACAAGAGGGATGAGATGCATAAAATTGTTGAGGTAAAGCCGCTGGAAAACTACAGGGTATGGCTTAAATTCTCCGACGGTGCGGAGGGAACGGTCGATCTATCTGGGCTTGTCGGGAAAGGCATTTTCAGGGCATGGGAAGATGTGAACTTTTTCAATTCAGTTTTCATAGACGGCGAGACCCATACCATTGCCTGGGAGGGCGGAATTGATCTTTGTCCTGATAATCTATATGCGAAGATCGCAGGCACGGATGCACTGAACTTGCTCAATAGAAAGAAGACCGCTGTCCGTTGAAGAAATCTAATGCCGGAGATATGCAGATTTTACGGTATTGTCATCTATATTTATTACAATGAGCATCAACCGCCGCATTTTCATGCTGTTTACGGCGAACACGAGGCTCTTATATCCATTGAAACTTTTTCAATCATTGCGGGTTGGCTCCCGCCGAGATCTTTGGGACTGGTTGTTGAATGGGCAAGTCTTCACAGGATAGAACTTGAAAACGCTTGGAATCAGGCTATGAATCATGAGAAACCCGATAAGATTGAGCCGCTTGAATGAATTCTAAAGAGGGAAACAACGGGGGAATAAAGCATGAAAAAACAACGGTTCATCGTGGTTATGATTCTTGTTGCTGTCTTGTGTTTTCCATCGTGCAGCGGTAAAAAAACAAAAAAAGATGTGGAACCACGCAAGCCTGCCCCGGCAGGTGCGGAACAGAAAACGAGCAACGCGGGGACAAAAAAAACGACCTCCGTTCCCACCTCTATACCTGTCAAACATAGAACTCCGGCGGAACTCCTAATGGCGCTTCCCTGTAAACTGGAAGGCAAAAAAGGCATTTTCGCCGTTTTCCCGGACAATCCTGCGGCGGGGCAGGTCTGCTTCAGCCTATATCCTGCGCGGGGAAACGAGCCGGACATACCGAAGTTTGACATCCAGGGGGGCGGGATGCACATCATATTCCACGACACCACCGGCAGCGAACCCGGCGATATTAAACTCATGAGGTGGCAAGAGCGCGACGGCAAGCCATGCCTTGATGCTGCATGCGGAAAAGAAGTTACCATCAAACGCGAAATCCACAACGCCCCAGGGGAAGCCGGATGGACATATATCATTGTAACACCTGAAACCCCCATTGATTTTGCTTCCGTCAGCGGCGAATATTACGGCATCTTCATAGGCGCCGACAAGTATCTCCCTTTATTCCAATGAATCAACATAAACATGTTCCAGACGACTATGTGTTTGCATTTTTTTGAGTTGAAATTGGAAATTGCTTTTATGAATATGTTTTTCTTATGATTACTGTTTAATATCTATTTTTATCTTATACTCCACTTTTTTTGCTTCATAACCACTGCTGTTGTATAATTCCACACTAATAGTTTTTTTGCGAGGCTGCAACCTTTTTAGGCGCGATTGGGAAATCGCGCCCTACAAAGGAGAAATAATTATGAAAAAGAGCGGCGAGATTCAACAACTTCCTGTTATTAATGTCAATAAAAACGAAAAGATCGGCAATGTGAAGGGTTTCATCATAAATCCTGAAAAAAAGGAAGTCGTCGCTCTTACAATCGTGCCCGCCGAACCCCTTGAAGGTCTCTGGGCTGTCCCTTTCTCGTGCAACTTAAACATTGTCGGGACCGCTGTTATGGTGGAAGACCTTGATGAACCGGTAAGTGTTTCTGAAGACGACTCGCTCCTGTCAGCCTGCATAAAAGAGATATACCTCATCGGCAGCGCGGCATCAAC
>JBFMBQ010000246.1:0-3620 GCA_040755115.1 bacterium | reverse complement strand
ACTATTAATCAGTTCGATGACTGATATGATCATATCTAATATTTTAAAAAGTATAATAGCACGATGTTACTATCTCCCTGCTGCAAGGTCTGGTATTCTTCAGGGGCATAAAGCAATAGCCGCAAGTGTAGTGGAACAGATTCCTTATGTTGATATTGAAAAATTGGAGATACCAAAATTATCAGGAGTTGTATCAGATTTTATATCTTCTATCATTACATTGCCTGATAAGAATAAACCATTTTATAATCTTGCTAATGAATTTGAAAAAGAACTAATTAAAGGAGAAATAATAATTAAAACATTAGATGAATATCGTTATCCGGAAATTAAATATAAATTTAAAAATACCGAGATTTCATTACATAGATCATCCTCAACAGTTTCCGAATTAGCGCCGTTGTTCCTTTATTTAAAATACATAATTGAACCCAGAAATATATTTACACCAAGAAGCATTTTAATAATAGAAGAACCTGAAGCGCATTTACATCCTGCAAACCAACGAATTTTAGCCAAATATTTAGTCAGATTGATAAGAAAAGGGGTTAATCTAATCATTACAACCCACAGCGAGTATTTATTAGAACAATTGAGCAGTTTTATCATGCTCAGCAAAATTGAACCAAAAAAACGAACTAAAAAATATAAATATTCAGAGGAAGACTATTTACACTCAGATGAAGTTGGTGCTTATGTTTTTAATTATGATAAAAAAACTGATGGATATAAAATAAGCGAGGTAGAAGTAACGGAAGAAGATGGAATCTCACAAGAAGAATTCATCAGAATTAACGAATCCCTTTACGAAGAAAGTATCAGACTTCGTAAAGATTTAAACAATGAGAAATAGACCACATAAAAACTATAATGGACATATTAAACTACATCAGGAATAATTACGCCAATTCAACATCACCAGATTGTTCTGAACAAAATTGTAAATTAAAACTTGACAGACTTAAAAATTATGTTGTCCTGAAAGGAGAAAAACTTGAACAGAAAAGCAAAATATGCGATTGTATAATCTTTGCAATGGAAGAGCAATTAATAGTCGGCATGGTCGAACTAAAAAGCAGAACTATTCATGTAAGAGAACTTGTTGAAAAACTTACGAATGGAACAAAAATTGCATTTTATATATTGAATAAATGTAATTATACTCAAAAACAATTTGAGTTTTATCATCTTGTCCTCGCAAAACATCGGCATCGGGCTGACCACAATAAATTAACCAGAAAAGAAAAAGTAAAAATACGGGGGAAAGAATATAAAATTCTATCTAAAAAATGTGGTGAATCTTTCTCTACCATCATAAAACAACTTCAATAAGGGAGTTCAAAGTGAACCAAACAAAAAAACCAGCAAGAATAATTGACGAATACTACGAAAAGGTCTCCGGGATGCTTGACCGGATCATCCACACCCAGCGCGAGGCGATCCTGAGGGCAGCGGACATCATCACCGACAGCCTGCGCCGCGACGGCATACTCCACATCTTCGGGTCAGGGCACTCGCACATACTCGCCGAGGAAATCTACAGCCGCGCCGGCGGGCTTGTGCCGGTGAACGCTATGCTTGAAGGCAACCTGATGCTCCACGAAGGTCCGATGAAGAGCACCTCAATGGAGCGGCTAACCGGCTACGCTGCGGTGCTACTCGTCAATGCGCGCGTGATGCCCGAAGACAGCCTCATCATCGCCTCCAATTCCGGCAGGAACGCAGTGCCGATTGAAATGGCGTATGAAGCAAAAAAATACGGCATCCGCCCGATTGCAATCACTTCCATCGCTCACTCGCAGTCTGTAATATCACGGCACCCTTCGGGCAAACGCCTGTTTGAGATCGCCGATGTGGTAATTGACAACTGCGGCGTCGCAGGCGATGCCGCCGTGTCGGTGGAAGGACTTGACACCGCCGTCAGTCCCACATCCACGATCACTGGCGCCTTTATCGTCAACAGCATCATCGCCGCTGTCGTTGAAAATCTCACTCGCGACGGCGTCACGCCGCCGATTTTCCGCAGCGCCAACACAGACGGAAGCGAGGCGCACAATCTGTCTATCATCCAGAAATATTCAAAACGGATACGGTTTTAATTTTATTAATTCTTTTGACGCTGAATACGCTGAAAATATCAGATTTGTTTCCGTATATATTCAATCGTCGCCTTCAAGCCCTCGTCAAGTGAAACAGTCGGCGCCCACCCAAGAACTTCACGCGCCGTGCTGATGTCGGGTCTGCGCCGCGCAGGGTCGTCAGACGGCAGCGGACGGAACTCAACTTCACTCTTGCTCCCTGTCAACTGTTTTATTTTTTCGGCGGTCTCAAGTATTGTATATTCTTCCGGGTTGCCGAGGTTCACAGGTTCGGGGTAATCACTAACGAGCAATCGCATAATGCCTTCAACCATATCATCAATGTAACAAAAGCTGCGCGTCTGCATCCCGTCGCCGTGTATCGGCAGCGGCTCGCCGCGCAGCGCGCTGGTGATGAAGGTTGGAATCACCCTCCCATCATCAAGCCGCATCCTCGGACCGTAAGTATTGAATATGCGCGCAATCCGAGTGTCTATGCCGTGGATGCGCCTGTATGCCATCGTCATCGCCTCCGCAAACCGCTTCGCTTCATCGTAAACGCCGCGCAGCCCGACAGGGTTCACATTTCCCCAGTATTCTTCCTTCTGTGGATGCACGAGCGGGTCGCCGTAAACCTCAGAAGTGGACGCAAGCAGGAATTTCGCCCCTTTCGCACGCGCCAGCCCGAGCGCCTTGTGTGTGCCCAGCGCTCCTACCTTCAGCGTCTGTATCGGCAGCCGCAGATAGTCAATCGGACTCGCAGGACTCGCAAGATGCAGAATCGCATCAACATCCCCAACTACCGAAATGAAATTTGTTATGTCATACTGCACAATCTGGAACTGCTCACCCATCAAGTGAGCAACATTCTCCGCCCTCCCTGTGATAAGGTTATCAAGGCAGACAACCTCGTGCCCATCGCGCACGAGCCGCCCGCTTATGTGTGAACCGATGAAACCCGCTCCGCCGGTTACAACTACTCGCATCTGCTATGTAATCTCCTGATAAATTGTCATTACAGGTGAGATGTGAGATGATAGATGTAAGATGGAAAATCGTCTCACATCTCACATTTCACATCTTTCTTAGACCACAACCGCACGCCGCTTACCCACTGAAAGACGGTAAATCACATACGCAATAACAACCACCGCTACAGCAGCAAGCGTCCACAAATCAAACCGCGTCTGCCTGAAAAATGTCAACACATCGTCAAGATTCATCTGCTTTGAGAGATGATACACAAGACTCGCGATTATGGCATATCTGGTGCCGCGCGCAACAATGGAAACGAAAATAAACCGCCAGAAATGAATGCGGCACACGCCGCCCGCAATCGTGAACACCTTGTATGGAATCGGCGTGAAGCCCGCAATGAAGATCGCCCACGCATCGTATTTCTGAAGCAGGTGCTCCACGCTGTCCACTTTTTTTCTGTCAAACATCCTGTGCAGAACGGGTCGCCCGCCCTTTATGCCGATGAAATATCCGAATGCAGCCCCTAATACCGACGCCGCCGTGCACACAATAGTGTAAAACATC
>JBFMBQ010000245.1:0-3554 GCA_040755115.1 bacterium | reverse complement strand
ATTGAATATCAGTGGGGATCTCGGTACCAGTGATGTCAAGTGTATTTTCATCGTTGACTTCTGTGGAGGAATAAAAAACAAGTGATGCAATATAATCCACCCCAGGGGTGTAATAAGGTGGCGATAGAGTTGATAGATCTGCTGATTTCTTATTTACTCCTGCGAACTTTACCCTTGTCAGTATTACACCTTTGCCTGGGTGATCTGCATAAGTATTATAATCAAAGTAAACATTTTCAATTGTTGTGTCACTCAGACAGGCACTGTCAATCTCCATAGGTAATTCATGCCACCCGGTTGCGCAGTCCGTATATCCTTGCATTAAGCACTGAGAAGAATTAAAAGCACATGTTGGTGCCGGATCGGTAATAAAACCTGTTGGTATCAGAATGACATTGAACATACCTATTTCTCCACCTTGTGCGCCGATCTCATAGCACACATCCAGAATAATCTCTTCCGGCGAATTAACTTGATCTGGTATGTTCCCCTGCCAAAACTGGTATGAAATCTTTGCCGTGTCCCCATCTGTATGCGAAACGGGATAAGACAGCATGTCGGCAGATGCAAGTCCAGTGCATGGACTCGCCTCAGAGGTGCATTTGCCCTGCGGCACTACGCAAATACTTTGCGTGTCCGGGTAAGCAATGGTAACCGCTATGTTCATGGAAACTAAAAATGCGATAACAAAATCAATGATCGCTGCGAATTTTGTCACTTTTTCAATTATGATTATGTGTTTCATATCAAATCATCTTTTTTGACGCTGAATGCGCTGATTACGCTGAACACGCTGATCTTTCAGCGCTTTCAGTGTCTTCAGTTCCCTGCTTACTATATGCAGACATGGTTTTCAGCGTCTAATTCTCTTTTTGTCATTTAATGCAATGTTTCTTTGACACCGATTTCACAGATTTTCGCGGATAAAGATTTTCATTAAATCCGTGTCATCCGCGTCATCCGTGCCCGAAGTTTACGTATCCTCCATCACCAATGCATTGTTTTTATAATCAATAAAGGTTCTCGTCTTGCATAAAAAACTTAAACCTAAAAGTCCCTCAATCCCCACTATTTCTGGAATGTCTATTCAGCAAACTTCAACATTCTCAACTTTAAGTTCTTTGAGTGAAATTGATTTAACATTTATTAACGGGACTTCAATAACGCCATTAGCAGTAACAATTGAAACTCTCTTTTCGGAAATTGCGGGATCATAGCCAATATCTTTCGCTACCTCCCACGAAATTGCAGTATATCTTGCACCTGTATCTAATATCACATCAATCTCTCTGAAATCTAATGTGCCTTCTATTTTGACCTTGACGATAATCGGTGTGGTTAAGTTAATCTTCATTATAACAAAACCTCATACCCTGGTTTCACGATGGGACCAGCAAAGGTTACATATACACCTTTAATATTCTTTTCCCTTAATTCCTTATGCAAATCTCTGCGGTCAGTATTATGTGTAACGAGTTCGCCAAAGTCCTCGCCTTCATCCGTCTCCTTTTCAATTTTTATTGCTAACCATTCACCGGGGTGTTTCGCTTTTATATCATCTATTTTTTCAACCATTTTCAACCTCCTTTTTTTGATCTTGATCTTTACGAATTGCGCTGATTGATTCTTCTTAATCACTCATAATTTTTCAGCGTCCCCAGCGTCTATTGTTTTAACGGAAATATATATTTTGATAATATCACACAATTTACATATTTTCACTATTTTTTTAACTTTTGGAGTGCGACATCACGATGTCGCTTTCATTCACGGCGACATGTCGCCGTCCAACAAAGCGGTGGCGTGCCACCGCACTCCAAAATTATCCCTATATGTATAGTATTATTTTAGTTGCACCAGTTCCAAAGTAATATGCGGGAATCTCTTTTCTCCTACGGTGGCTGTATTATCTTCAAGCCAGTAACTGTTCGCTTCTATGCGCGGGTTAAGTTCGGGGAACTTCTCCTTATATACAACCCAGAGGCGGTTGTATTTTTCGGCAAGTTCGCCGATTGCACCTGCCGGCGGCGTATCAAAAACGGGTCGGAACGGGCGGGCGATGTCTTCCTGAAGGCGATGGTCATTAACGATTCGGAGTGCGAAATCAGGGAAGAGCGGGTAGGTTCGCGAGGCAAGTTCATTATCGGCATAATAAAAATACGGCGGCGAGAGCCAGCCGTCAAGAATCACAACCGCTTCATCCTGCCTGATGTTCTGTTGCAAGAATCCGGTTATCCTGTGCCAGTCCGTGCGGGCTGACTCGCGGCGGTAAACATCGGGCACGGAGGCGATAAACATACACAGCACAGTTGCGGCGAGAGCAATGCGGAACACTGGACGCACATTTCTCACAATACCGCAGGCGATGATGATTACGAAAAAAAGGACGGCGGGCAGCACAGCCTCGCCGGCAGGCACTCCGATAACAGACAGCGCAACACATACCGGCACGCTGAAAGCGAGCAGCAGGAAAAGAATTGTGCGCTCTTTCACCATATTGGGATTCGGCTTGAAGCCGTAAAACATTGCTATATGGAAAAATATCAGGACAGGTATAAAGGCGATGACATGCCAGGCGGTGGGATGCGACAAGTCCCTGCAAAACAGTCCGCTCATCGCATAAAATGCCTTAAGATATATTTCCACGAATTTAAATACATACAGGTGCGGCGCAGGCAGCAGCCGTATGTCAACGGTTTCAGAGAGCGTTGAAAACATCGCGCCTAATTTCAACACCGTCGGTAGCCATCGCAGAGACCAGTAAGCAGCGCCGGCAAGCAGGACAAGATTTATCGCGGTGAAGACTGCGCGCCCTGTGATGTCCGCACGGGCATAGAGGTAAAAAACTATGATGAATGGAATCATAAGGATCGCAGCGGGCGGGTAAAGAAGGACAGCGGCAAAGCAGGCGACGACATAAGCGATATATAAGAGCGGCGAGAAGTTCGCCTCTAAAATCTTAAGAAACAGCCATGTGATGAACGCTATAAGAAAAAAGAGCAAGGCGTGATGCGAGAGTGAACGGCTGAAGATGAGAAAATATGGCGAAATGGACAGCAGCAGGGCAGTGATGACAGCGGCTGCGCTGCCTGCAAGTTTTTTTGCTGCAATATAGACCAACACGAGCGAGACGACGCCGAGCAATACGCCGAGAAGGCGCAGCGCCGATACCGAAGCGCCAAGATAAATCAACGGTTTTATGATGAGGATATAGAGGAAAGGGACAGGCAGATGCTTATCACCGTTGTTGATGAAGATTCTAAAGAGCGTCTCAAGCGGCTGGGAAGCGGTGGCGAAGGCGAAGGCTTCAGATTCGTTGAGCATGATAGAGGAGATACTGAACAGACGGAGCGCAGCGGCGAAGATAATGATAAATAAAATCGCAATATTTAATCTTGAATTGTTGGACATAAATAGAATTACAAATGACAAATTACAAATGTCAAATCAATGTCAAATTTCAAATATAAAATATTTAACCACTAATTACACTAATTTTCACGAATTAAAATTAGTGTTAATTCGTGTAATTCGTGGTTCATATTTTTTGTCAT
>JBFMBQ010000244.1:0-3036 GCA_040755115.1 bacterium | reverse complement strand
GCAGAATTTGGAATTAACCCTCAATATTGTAAAAATTAAAGAACAAACACAAGGACGCAAAGATGTAGGGGCGAACGGCCGTTCGCCCTTGCAGGAAGTCATTAAAAAATGAAATCCATAAATTCTTATTATCCATCATTGTTTTTACCATTTCCCTTCTCTGCGCACTTTGCGTTTCTTCGCGTTCTTTGCGTGAAATTTTTGAAACTTTAGTGATTATGGGACAAGAAAATGAGGTGCGTAATCTGTCATGGTGATGACATTCAACAAAAGGATGTGCGCGAAGAACTTCCTATTGGCAACGATGTCGTTTATGTTAAGGTGAGTGTGTTGATTTGCCAAAACTGCGGCGAGCGGTATTATGACCGCCGAACAATGCGTTTTCTGGAAGAGGTGGAACAGAATCTCAAAGAAGGCAAAGCAGAATTGAGAGAGGTTGGCAAAGTCTTACTATACAGTTAAGAAAAGTCAGCATTCTTGCTTTGTAGTTCACGAACAAGAAAAAAATTGTAAATTCCGGGTAATTTCGGTTTAAAAATGGAACTTCGGGAAATAGAATTATTTCGTGATTTCTCTGATAAAGAGATTGAGGAATTTTCAGGTATCATCAAGGAAGTTCGCCTGAAGAAAGGCGAAATTCTCTTTGAAGAGAACGACCCCGGCGATGCCCTGTTTCTGATCCAGGTCGGCGCGATACGCATTTTCAGGCGGCTTGACGCCGGGAAAGGCGAGGAAAAATCACTTGCGCTCCTTGAGGCTGGCACCTATCTGGGCGAGATGACCGTCCTTGAAGGCGCCGCCCGTTCAGCCTCCGCACGGGCGGAAACAGACAGCCTATTGCTCAAAATCACCGGCGCCGATTTCCTGTCGCTTCTTCACCAGCACCCGGCAACTGCGCTGCGCCTCTTCCTTTCTTTCATGAAAGTAATCTCAAACAGACTGCGCCGCACCAACGACGAACTCGTGGCGCTCTACAAGGTGGGCAAGATTATCAGCGCCGCGCCGCCTCTGTCGCAACTGTTAAAAGAAATCCTCACCTGCCTCATCGCAGAGTTAAATGTCAGATTCGGCGCAGTCTTCACGCTGAACGATATAACCTCAATGCTGGAGATAACGGAGGCGCAGGGCGAGGGGTTTGACAGTTTGCTGTGCATGCGCACAGGTATGGAGGAAGGCATAGCAGGGCTTGCATTAAAGAACAGGAAGACCATTCGGGTTGAAAACTTTTCGCAGAACGAAGAATACCGAGATGTAACGCAGTTCGGCTACGAGCATGAAAACATGCTGATCGTGCCGCTCGTGCGCAGCGAGAAAATCATCGGGGCAATCCTGCTTGCGGACAGGGAAGACGGCGAGCCGTTTGATTCAGCGGATGTGAACCTGGTGCAGGCAGTGGCATCGCAGGCGGCGGCTGCGGTGGAGTCGGCGCTCTTCCACATGGACTCAGCCGCACGCGAGGAGTTCTGCCGAGTCTATTATCAGTTCTAAATGAAGGATAATAAAATATGACCCAATACTAATTTTTATAGCAATCTATGCTCTCTATTTATTTGTTCAAATTATAAATTGTTGGCACTGAAATTTGTAACGATTATTTTATAATATAAAGATAATTGATTTGAATGACTGAACTTGAGAAAAAACTACAACAAAATCAAAATTTATACGAATTATATTGTCGTATAAAGGAGAATACGGGAGAAATTTGGAAGGAACCTGTTTTACCTGAATTTACCAATCACGGTATACAACATTCTGTAGATGTCATTAAAATAATGGATAACATCTTAAATTTCTGTGGTGAACTTGAGCTTAACGCAATTGAAACTTTCATTTTGCTTTCCGCAGCATATCTTCATGACATAGGAATGCAAAGCATGGTTCACGCAAATGGGAAAGCGGATGTGCTTAGAGAAAACCATGCAGAATATTCTTATATAGTTATTTTGAACGATGGATTCCCTGAAACACAAAATCCAATGAATCTAAAAAGATTGAAATGCGGTTTCCGTGATTGTAATAACAGTATTGATAATATTTTACCGCTCTTTGTTGCTTTGGTTTGCAAAGGACATTCAGAAAAATATTTTCAAGAGGTCATCAATGAATTTGTGGCGTATCCGTCCACCATAATGGAAAAAAAGGTGGACGGGGCTTTTCTAACGGCACTTCTAATGATAACGGATGAATTACATTTATCAGGCAGAGAAAAAGTATTAGATTACCAATATTACACACCCCTCTCCCGATTGCATCAGAAAAAACATCAGAGAATAAAAGATGTGTCACTTTCCTATAATTCCGGCAATCATGAAATTGAGGTAACTATACAGTTTTGGTTTCGGTCTGATGACCAAGACGACTTAAAGGAAATGCTAGTTAATTGGATAATTGAGAAACTCAAACTTAAATTCCTACTCACTAAAAATATATTACGTCGAAGAATGGGTATGTCTCTGTCACACAATATTAAGAAACAATTCGCAATCCCATCACCACCCCAGTATGCACTTCCAGCACCATTTGATAAAGAGGAGATAAAATACTTAGAACATGAAATTGCCAAAAGTAAAATTTACGATAGAGAAGAAGAAAAAGAGCATCTTTCTAAAATACTGAAAGGGGACTTTACAGGTGGCATACATTTATTCTATAATGTTAATTTATATGATAGGGATAAACTCTTTGATTGGTTTGTGAATGCCGCAAGCATAGAGCCTGGAATTTTATTTCGTTTGCTTATTTTGGGAGAAGATGAAAACATAGCAATAGATTTAAATGAAATATTTACCAAAACAGTTGCGATTCTTAGCGAAGATGTCATACAATGTGGAATGCAATCTGAGTTTAACAAAACCCTAACTGAGACATTTAGCAAGACGATTGAGAGGGATACCCAATTACCAAGAAAATTATTAATGATAGAGGATATCGGTCTTTTACGCCCAGAACTACAGAGAGATTATATAAATTTATTAGTTAGTTACTTTAATGAGAGCAAATCCAATGCTATAATTATAATTTTAAGTTCGTCTG
>JBFMBQ010000243.1:0-8940 GCA_040755115.1 bacterium | reverse complement strand
GGCGACCAGATTTCGTCCGATGGTGTCCGTCCCAAACGCAACTCAATATGTTTGCACTGCGACAGAAGCAATTCAGGCGATAGCGATGTGATTATTTTTGCCGCTGCATTAATGAAATCTGGCTGCTCGGTTCTCCCCATCGGCGAGGTGCGGTAAAAACTTGAAACCCCGATTACCTCAATTTCCGGTGAAGCATTCAGGTAATCAACGGCGCTGCGGGCGGTTGCAAGTGAATCACCGAGATTAGACCCGATAGAGAGATACGCTTTATGTTGATCTTTTATCATCGGAATTATTATTATCTATTTTATGGCATTTTCAATAATTGATAGCATGGCACAGATTTTGCAACAATTATAATAAAAAAGGAGAACAACAAATGAAGGAAATATCGCGCAACGCCCCATGTCCCTGCGGAAGCGGGAAAAAATACAAAAACTGCTGCGAAGGGAAAAAATTGACCGTAGATAAGCGCAAACGCACAGCAAAAAACCGCCTGCTGCTCATAGCGGTGCTGATACCGCTTCTTGGCGCGGGCGCATTTGGGCTGTCCGAATACCTGAAACCGGGCCAATACGACGATTTCGCCCGCTGCCTCGCAGAAAAAAATGTAAAAATGTATGGCGCATCCTGGTGTTCTCACTGTCTTGAGCAGAAGCAGATGTTCGGTAAATCATCCCGCCTGATGCCTTATGTTGAGTGCGGTTCATTTGGCGGCAACGAAACAACAGCGGAATGCAAAAAAGCAGGCGTAAAAAAATTCCCCACATGGACTTTCCCCGACGGCTCACGCTATGAAGGCAAAATGACAATGGGTGAACTCGCCGCCCGAAGCGGCTGCGAATTGATGTCCCCTTGAGGGCATATTACTATACATGCTATTGAAATTTAGTAACATTTTAGCCATATGAAGCGCTGTAGGGCGCGATTTCCACATCGCGCCGAACGGCGGGATACGGATATCCCGCCCTACAACTATGCAAAAATATGTTTTAATAGAGACAACTTCACTTCGCTAAAATGTTACGAAATTTAAGTTTGTCGGCGGGGTGCGGAGACCCCGCCCTGTAATTATGTGGTTTTGCCCCAAATCCCACACTACTGTGCGATTTCAAACAGATTGAACGCTGCCTTATTTGCGACTATAAGAAAAATTCAAATTTCTTTTTCAAATAATTGAACATCGCTGTTTAAAAACACTAAAATTCAAGCCGTTTTTTTCTTTTTTCCGTCTGCCTTCCTCAAACATTTAACCCGTTGTTCAAGTTGGCATTCCTTTTGCTCTTTATGCAATAAAGACACTTAAAAGATGCGGGATCAACAATGAGTGAATCATTTACAATTCTGATAATTGAAGATAATGAGAATATACAGGCGATTTACAAAGAAGGACTGTGCAGCGAGAAAAGGACGATAAAACAGGTTTTTTCTGCTGAAGAGGCATTAGCCGCGATAAAAAACGAGTGCAGACCCGATCTGATCATACTTGATATTGAACTGCCGAAAATGAACGGCATAGAGTTTTTAAATTTACTTTTTAAGGAAGAGCACATTTCTGATGTCCCTGTGTTTGTTATTTCGGGACACAATGAACTTTCGGTTTTAATAAGGTCTTATGTAGCAGGCGCCACCCGATATTTTAAGAAGCCGATTGATATGAAGGAATTGATGATGTGGGTTGAAATTATGGAAAGGAAATGGATACATTTAGTCAAATAAGATCGTTCACTATGAGATACATCTTCGCCATATTTGTAGTGCTGTCGGCAGCCATCGCTTTAATTTATGCCGAGACAGGTCCGAAGAGAAATGAAATCTCTATATCCGACAAGCTGTTAGAAAATTACTTAAAAATGGCGGAAATGCTTGCCAAAGATTCTATTGATAAACTGAATGTGCCAGCGAAAGAACTTGTTCGCATTACTGATTCATACCTTAAAGGCGCCCCCATTAAGGGCAGCGCAAGCAACTTCAAGGAAAGCGCGAAAGTTATAAATGCGAATGCAAAAATACTGACAACAGAAAAGATAAATATAGAGACGGCGCGAAGCGCCTTCGCAGTAATAAGCGACGAACTGGCATGGGCATTTTATAAAGGACACATCGGTTCAAAAAAAGATTCATACCATATTTTTTACTGCCCGATGGCAGATCATTACTGGCTGCAAAAAGGCACACAAGTCAGAAATCCCTTCTGGGGAAAAAGGATGCTGAACTGCGGATCAGAGGTCAAAGAAGTTACACGAAAAGATAAAACTTCAATCAAGAACAAAACTGAAGAATACGACCCTTTCGCTGTGGTTGATGCGCCGCCGGGCGAGAGGGCAATATCAATCTTGAAAGGATTAAAATGCGCATGCTGCGGGAAACCTCTTGTGCCGACAACATGCGGTTGTGCAAAAAAACTGGCAGCGGAAATAAACAATCGGATCTCGGAGATGGAAGATGAGGGCTTGACCGATGAACAGATAATTTCCCGTCTGAGGGATAAATATGGCAAGGGTGTTGTGCCCTGATATGGAAAAAAGCAAAACAAGGGTGGTGAATATGAGGTGCCTGATCATTGTGTCAATGTTGCTGATATGGAGTTTTTATTCGGGTGTGCTCCTTGCGGCGGATACGGTCAAGACAGGAACACGCATCGGTGCAATCAAGGTTAAACAATCAAATGGTAAAGATATTGAGATTGAAAAGATCAAAGGTGATAAACTTGCGGTGATTGCCTTCTGGTCACCAGCGCCTGCCGTTAAGAAAGAGATTGAGAAGATGCATGGCTTTATTAAAAAACAAGACGACAGGATTATGTTGATTCTAATATCGCGGGGAAAGAACGAAGCGGAGAGGGAAACCGCCATTAAATCCGCAGAAAAGATTGGCAAAGGATTACCTTTATATTTTGATCCCGATTTGAGTGCGGCGAAATGGTTTGCAGTTAAAAGTGTGCCATGGTTTATCGCCGTGGCGAGAAACAACACAATTTTAACGACAGGGGCTAATTCTATAGAAGCCAAACTCCGAAACCTTACTTTTGAACGGATATTATTAATGGAAAAAGGCGGCGAGAATATTCCATTTCATGAACTTATTCCAGCGAAACCCGGCGATAAGGCGCGTGAATTGATAAACACGAAAGCACCTGATTTTAAGAGTAAAGACCTCAATGCAGTGCTTCAATCGCCTCGCATATATGAGGGTAAGAAGCCTTTGTTCATTGTATTCTGGCGGGAATCGTGTCCTCACTGCCGTAAGGAAATGCCGAGACTCACAAAATTCTATTCAGAATACAAGAATAAGAAAGATTTTGAAATGATCGGTATCGCTATCACCGCAAAGCTGGAAGACGATGGCAAGGTAAAAACTTATATTAAGAATGAGAAGATAATGTTTCCGAACATCGTTGATTCATCTGGAAAAACTTCCGCTGAGTATAAAATAAGCGAGGTCCCGAGTATTTTTTATATTGATAAAAAAGGAATCATCAGAGATACACAAACAGGGGAAACGGAGCAGTTGAGCGAACTGTTGCTGTCTTTTTTAAAGATGTGATCCTGAATTCAAAAAAATGCGAAACAGATATGAAGGGGGACAGATTATGAAGACATAGTAATTATTTTTTCAGAAACCTTGATTTACAAAGCAGCAATCTAATGGAGGTGTATTATGCGTAAAAAAATTGTGTTTTTAGCGGTTTTACCAGTTATTATTGCTTCTATCCTTTTTGTGACTTCTACCACCAGAATGTATGCGATGGCTGGACATAATCACTCCGAAATGGAACATTCAACATCCAAAACCACTAAAACCGAAAAAGCGAAGCCGAAGAAAGTAACTATCGTCGCCGAAGTGATTGACTCCACCTGTTTCATCACACACGATATGAGGGGCAAAGACCATAAAAAATGCGCAAAGATGTGCGCAGAAAAGGGTATCCCTCTCGCTCTTTTTGAGGAAAAAACCGGGAAAATTTACCTCGTTCTCTCCGACATGAACTACAATCCCAACGACAAACTCAAAGACTACATCGCCGACATCGTCAAAGTTACCGGCACCTTGTATACCAAAGGTGGAATCCCGTCAATCCAGATAGAGAAAATTGAACGAGTGAAATAAGAAAAGACTTTCACCGCAGAGGACACAGAGTTCGCAGAGGGAAGGAAAAATCTGCGCAATCTGCGGCTGGAAGATGATGTTCCCCCTGTAAAGCCGGCGGAGGTGCCGGCTTTTTTTTGCCTGTAAATACTCCTGGATTATTCACAAGGATGAACAGGATTGACAGGATTATTGGGAAAAACCCTTTTGAAAAACTTTCGCTGATAAACAATCTGTGTTATTATCTATGTCGCATTGAATGAAACAAATAAGCGTCAATACCATAAAGGAGGCAAATATGGACTACAAAAACATCATCGTTGAGAAGGAAAACGGTGTGCTGATCATCACACTGAACCGCCCGCCGGTGAATTCGCTGAACGGCGACATCATTGTGGAATTCGGGCAGGTTCTGGATGAATACGAAAAAGATGAAGAATTGCGGGCGATAATTTTCACTGGGGCGGGTGAGAAGGCATTCTGCGCGGGTGCAGACCTTTCCGCAGGCTTCGGCGGCGACCCGGCAGCCTTCATCAAGCGCGGGCAGGATACCTTCACCCGCATTGAACAGTTCCATCTCCCCGTCATCGCCGCCATCAACGGGCACGCACTCGGCGGGGGCTGCGAACTCGCACTCGCCTGCCATTTCCGCATCATGAAGGAAGGCGGCACCATCGGGCTGACCGAATCTAATCTCGGCATCATCCCGGGCTACGGCGGCACACAGCGCCTGCCGCGCATCATCGGCAGGGCGAAGGCGCTTGACCTGATGGTCTTCGGCAAGCGCATCGGCGCCGACGAGGCGCTACAGTGCAGTCTTATCCACAAAATCTCAAAGTCAGGCGAAACCCTCAATGACGCAAAAGAATTCGCCGCCGCACTCACAAAACGCGCTCCAGTGGCTACGAAACTCATCATTGACGCTGTGAACCGGGGTCTTGAACTACCGATAACCGACGCACTCACGGTTGAACGCGAAAACTTCCTGAAGGTTATGGCTACAGCCGATGCTACCGAAGGGATCACCGCCTTCTTTGAAAAACGCGAGGCGAAATTTAAGGGAAAATAAATGAACCATAGTTCGGGGCTCGCAGATCGCAGTTCGGGAAGAAATTTAATAATCCCAAACTACGAATCCCGAACTACGAAAAAGGAGGAATTCCGATGGATTTAGGCATTAAAGACAAAGTTGCCGTCGTAACAGGCGCAGCACGAGGACTCGGCAAAGCCGACTGCATGAAATTGACTGAAGAAGGCGTTAAAGTGGCGGTGGTTGATATTCTTGACCCCACAGGCAAGGCAACCGCGAAGGAAATCAACGATAAAGGCGGCAAGGCGATCTATGTCCACTGCGACATCACAGACCGCGCGCAAGTCAAAGAGATGGTCGCCGCTGTTGAGAAAGAACTCGGACCTATTGATATACTCATCAACAACGCCGCAATCGTTACAACCGTTTCACAACTTCCGAAACTGCCTGATGAATTGTGGGATCGCGACCTTCTGGTGAACCTCACCGGTACCTACAACTGCACGAAGGCAATATATCCCGGGATGTGCGAGCGCGGGTGGGGCAGGATCGTCTGCATGGCATCCATTGCGGGCTTGCTCGGCGGCTTCGGGCAGGTAAGTTACTCCACCACCAAGATCGGTGTCGTGGGCTTCGCCCGCTCCGTCGCCCTTGAAGGCGCACGCAAGGGCGTTACCTGCAATGTCGTCGCGCCCGGCATCATCGGCACCGAGATGCTCCTTCTGTCACCACTTCTTGAACGGATGCGCAACCGCGTCGCCACCCGCAAAGAAGGCGAACCCGACGACATCGCCAACACGATTCTGTTTCTATGCTCACAGCAGGCGAAATACATCACCGGCGCGGTTATTCATGTCATGGGCGGCATGGATCTGTTTACATTTTAATTGACAAAATTTGCAGGATAAAAATTTTAGACGGCGCAGATTTTCTGTTATCATTAGATTGTTTACATGCTAAGGAGGTGTAAAATGCCTAAAATTGTTGCTCAGATTCCGGAGGACATTTACAAAAACATTAATGAGGAAATAAAACTCGGAATCTTTTCTAACCCATCCGAGGCTGTTGTTTCAGCACTTAAAAAGGCTTACGCCCGTAAAAGCAGATCATTTCTGAGATGGCTTACGAAAAAAGAGGGGATAACAGAAACCGAGATGTTGAAAGAACTTGAGAAAATGCGCAAATGAGATACAAGGTATTCGTAGATACAAATATCCTGCTCTCAGGTATCTTTTTTGACGGAAATGAGTCCAGGATTCTTGATATGATAGAATTAGACCTTGTAACAAGTGAGGATGTTGTTGATGAATTGCGGAAGGTGGTGCGGAAAAAACTTAAATATCTGAAAGAAAGAACCTTTGAAATAGCACTTGCTGAAACAGAAAGTGCATTGAGCGATATTATCGTTATTCCACGAACGAAGTATGCTCACAAAATGAAAGATGCCGAGATTCTGATGATGCATAAAAAGGATATTCCTATCCTTGCTGCCGTGCTTTATATGAAACCTGATTATTTTCTGACCGGTGACGCTCACTTTTTTACTGACGAAATTAAAAGTATTGTTAATGTAATAACCGCCTTTGATTTTCTTGCAAAAATTAAATGAAAACATCTGAACTGAACAATAATCCAGTCCACCAAATCCGTGATCAAATATGAATCAACATCCCGACCGCAGATTACTTAACGACATCGCCAACACGATTCTGTTTCTATGCTCACAGCAGGCGAAATACATCACCGGCGCGGTTATTCATGTCATGGGCGGCATGGATCTGTTTACATTTTAACTGACTGGATTTACCAAGTTGTCCAAAAACCGACAACTTGATTGCAAAATGTAAAATGCAAAATATAAGAACTTTACTGTTTTCTATTAATTTTGTACTCTTCAATTTGCTTTCTGGCGCCCTCAAACAAGTTTGAGGGTAACACACTTTTATTGTAAAGGTTTTTCTGCGAAACTACATTAGAAGTTGCAACTGAAGGAAAAGACAAGGGTAAATGTTTCTTTCAACACAAGGGAGCGCGAAAACATGCGGGAATTGGTAAAAGAATTTGTAAAAATATGTTCTGAAGTTCTGCCCGTTTCTGAGCCGATTTACGAGTTTGGTTCATTTCGTGTTCCCGAACAAGAAGAGTTGGCAAACCTGAGACCTCTTTTCCCGGGCAAGAAATATGTTGGCGCCGATATGCGGCAGGGACCTGGTGTTGATGTAATATTAGACCTTCATCACATTGATCTGCCTTCAGAGTCGGTCGGAACTGCTTTAACGCTTGAGACTCTGGAGCATGTGGAATTTCCGAGAGAGGCATTGGAGCAAATATCAAAGATTCTAAATAAAAATGGTATTGTAATAATATCTTCAATCATGAATTTCCCGATTCACGAATATCCTGACGATTATTGGCGATTTACTCCAAGCGCATTCAAGAGCATGTCGAAGTCATTTTCTTATGTTTATGTTGAATCTGTTGGCGAGGATAATTTTCCTCACACTATAGTGGGGGTGGGTATTAAAGGGGAACCACCATCCTCCAATATTTTAGATGAGTTTCAAAACAGGATGCGACAATGGAAAAAATACTGGAGTTCCTCAATTGGAATGGGGCGTTTAGAAGGCGGATGGATAAGAGTTATGAAAATGCCTCTGGGGAATATCCGTTTGACTGTCCATAAAAAAAGCAACAGATTCCTTGAATTATCCACGCGTGAAATTTCACATTCGTAAACTCAACCGTCAACCATTGCTCAAACATTTCTTGACATATAACCAAAAAACCTCACAAGAGATCTGTGCGTATCCGTGTAATCAGTGCTGAAAATATCCGCGTCAATCTACGGAAATCCTGTCATAAAACTCATTCTTCGCTTCCTCTGCGTCTCTGCGTTTGTTTTTTTACACCCGATAAACAATAATATATAGGGCAACAAGACGATGAAACACACTGCAAAAAGAATATTATTTATAATCCCGCTCCTGTTATTCCTTGCACTATGCACCTTGCGCTTTGCACCATCGGCAGTCGCTTCACAAAAAGAAATCACGACGATCAAGCCGAATCTGAACATCCTGAAAATCGCCCACCGCGGGTCGAAAAAATTCGCGCCTGAAAACACGATCCCTGCGATTGAAAAGGCGATTGAACTGGGCTTTGACTATGTTGAACTTGATGTGCGCTACACGAAAGACGGCTTGCCGGTTGTGATGCACGACCCATCGCTGGTGCGTACCACTGGAGTTTTCAAAGATGTAAAGGATATGACACTTGAAGAAATCCGCCGCCTTGACGCGGGTTTCTGGTTCGGCGAGAAATTCAAGGGCACAAGAGTGCCTTCTCTGGAAGACGCACTCGCCGTCATGCAGGGGCGCATCAAACTGTACCTTGACCAGAAGGAACCGCCGAACAAGGAATTGATCGGAATACTGAAAAAATATAACTTCTACCCCGACAACATTGTCATCGTCGGCGAAAATATGTTCCAGCGTATCTTCCGTATGCTTGATAAAAACGCGCCGGTAATGCCGAACATTAAAGGCGCTGCGGATATTGACAAAATCCTGAAAGAATTCCCCCACCCGCGCGCATTCAATACAAATCATTATATGCTGTCCGATGAACTCGTTGCCAAGGCGCACCAGAACGGCGTGATGGTCTTCATGAACACGCTCGTAACCGGCGAAGACCCCGCTGTCATGCGCAGCATCATTGAAGCCGGCACCGACGCCCTACAGACCGATGAGCCGACTATGCTGCTTGAAGTTTTATCGGGAATGAAAAAAGAATCAGAGGAGAAAAAATAAAAATATGCCCAC
>JBFMBQ010000242.1:0-16799 GCA_040755115.1 bacterium | reverse complement strand
CCCGGATTATTCATACGGTGCTGATTTTATTACATGGCGGTGGTGTTATCAAGGGGTTGGCGGTGGTTTGAGGCGTGTGGAGCAGTTGCTGGGGAGTGTTTTTCGAGGTTTGGGTGGTGATTGTGAGGATGTAAGGGGGACAAGGTCACAAAAGTGAGGTTTCGTTTTGGGAAATATGAACGGTGAAACAAGATGAGATGAGAGTTTTTTGTGAGATTTCAGCGTGGCAGCGGGTTGCTACCACACGGGAGCGGGAAGTCTGTTGATTCGGTTGAAGATGTTGACTATGAGCCGTCCCAGAGAGGCCCCTGCCGCCACAAGGAAATACAGTGAGCGTGCGTGATGTGTTATGCGTGCGCCGAGTTTGATGAGTCTTACTCGTATGGTGTTCATAGTCCATCGGCTCATATCATCTGTGAGAGCAAGCAGGCGAAAGAGGTTGAGAAGGTTGTAGGCGAGTGTGTAGAGTTGGAGGCGGACGGCATTGGTTTTTTCTTCGTGACAACTGAGCCGTGTGGCGAACATCTGATTTTTGCCTTCGTCGTTTCTCTGTTCGGCAACACCGCGCCTTTTGTGATAGCGCTGGAAGCATTTCTTTGATGGTGAGATGTGGTCGTTGGTTACGAGGAAGTAAACATTGGGGAAGAGTTCACCTGGCTCAAGGACGCTTTTTACAACTATGCGGCGGTAGTGGTCCCAGGTATCTGCCCTGTAGAAGAAACTTTTGTATCGCACTTTGGGGCTTGAGGAGGGGCGCCCTGGTGGGCGCTCATAGAGGTCTTGTGCCAATCTCTGCAAGATTTCATTTGCTTTTATGCGGATGTAATAGGTGCAGAGGTATCTTTCACACAAGGTATAAAGTCGCGGGTCGTCAAAGCCGCAATCGCCGCTGAAGGTGATGCGCGTGAAGCCTTGTTGGCGAAGATGCTTGAGGACGGGTTCCATGAATGGGACTACATCGTGTGCGGTGTGGACATTGCCGGGGCGCAACTTGATTTTGAGTTTACTTCCATAGCCATCGTGCAGAACGAGCGGGTGATAGCAGTTGGTCTGGAAGTAGCCGTTGTAAGAAGAGCCTTGCTGGTTGCCATGAGTGGGGGAATCATAACTATCGGCATCAAGATGAATCCGCTTTCGTCCCTTAATTTTGTAAGGCAGGAGCGCCCAGTGCAGGTTTTCATCCTCCAGGATTTTCAGGTTATCAGAGGACTGAAGAAGGTAATTTTCAAGTCGGCAGATGCTGGGCTGACTGGCGAGCGTTGCATCTTCATCCTTCTTGCCACAGACCGCTTTAAGGGCAGGGTCATCGCGCAGATGGTCTGCGTCATCAGCGTCTTCGTAGCCGGCGGCGATGCAATAGAGGCGTTGTTTCAACAGGCTGTCAAGAGTATGAACCGTGAAGATTGGATTTCGTGGGTCGTAGAGTTTAGAGACAAGGTTGCTGATGAGCCCCAGGTGCTCATCCATCTCTGCAAGCATCAAAGTGCCGCTGTCGCTGGTGACGGTAGAGCCTGTGAAAGAAATTTTTATTCTCTTGTCAAACTGGGGGATTATTGTGGTAGAATTTCTTCTGGTAGAGTTTTTTTCACCCATAGGGTGAGCCTCCTTTCTTGTGATTTATTACAATATTTATCACCTAAAGGAGGCTCTTTGTCTATACCTTGTGTGAATAATCAGGGGACAACAACAATTTCTTCAGCCTCATCAACGAAAACAGGTTTAACCATTTTTGTGTTGTAGTATTTCCCATGCCATTCCGATTTGTAAATAAATTCCTTTCGGCATTGAAGTCTGTTTCGTTCGGCGGGCTGCCAGTTTCCATCCCGGACTGCTTCTTCTACTTCCCGGACACTGAAACCTCTGTCTTCACAATAACTTTCGGCATGGGCTGTGAGGCGTATGGGTTTCATAGTCAATTGTAAAAAAAGCCCTTGATTCAGTCAATCCTATAATGAAGAGCAAACTTAAGTAATTTCAATTCGTTACCACACACGATTAGTTACAGGCTCTCTTGTTGTCTCTTTGACCCCGCCGGCAGGCGATTACCACCGCCTCCTTCCATCCTGGATGATTTCTGTTATCCCACTATTTTATCAATTTTACAGGATCACCCGAAGCCGGGCAATAGTTTTGAAGTTCAGCACTCTGAACCTTGCCCCTTATCATTGATTTTACATTTAAACTTTGACATTTGAAATTACTTCCCCCTTTTCACCCCTCTTGTAGGGGCGACCGGCCGGTCGCCCCTACATCTGTGCATATCCGTGTCCATCCGTGGTTCATTCTCCTTACTGATACCAAAAAATCTCTTGTGAACCGATTGATCAAACAGACTCTTGTCTATAAAATGTTAGCAGTATGTTTTCAGTAATTAAAAAGGCTGATCAGGGCAGACCGATAACGCAGGATGAGGCTGAAAGGCTCTACAATATATCAGACAGCGAAATCCTCTTTCTGCTCGCCACAGCAAACAAGATAAAAATCCACCACTTCGGCAACAAAGTTGATCTGTGCTCTCTCATTAACGCCAAGTCCGGCAACTGCCCCGAAAATTGCACCTTCTGCTCTCAATCAATCCACAGCAACACAAATATCAACACATACAAACTTGTTTCAAAAGAAACCATCCTCACGAGGGCGACGGAGATGGAGCGCGCGGGCGCTCACCGCTTCTGCATCGTCATCAGCGGAAGAACGATCAACCGCCCCGCAGAGCGCAGACGGATACTTGAATCTATTGAACTGATAAAGTCAAAAACAAACCTGCGCACCTGCGCCTCGCTCGGTTTCCTTGACACCAGGTGGGCTGAAAGCCTCGTAAATTCAGGGCTTGACCGCTATCATCATAACCTTGAAACTGCGCGCTCCTTCTTTCCGCAAATCTGCACGACACATTCCTACGAGCAGCGCATTGAAACCGTCCTCACCGCACACGACGCCGGACTTGAAGTATGCTGCGGCGGTATCTGGGGGTTGGGCGAATCCCCGCAGCAGCGCATTGAACTCGCCTTCACTCTGCGTGAACTACCCGTAACTTCCATACCGATAAATCTTCTTAACCCGATCCCGGGCACGCCGCTTGAACACACGCCGCTTGAGCCGCCGTTGAACCACCTTAAAATGGTTGCAATCTACAGGCTGATATTCCCCACAACAGAAATCCGTTTTGCAGGCGGGCGGGAAATAAACCTGCGCCAGTTGCAGCCGCTCGGGCTGCTCGCCGGCGCAAACGGTCTGATGATCGGACATTACCTGACAACACTGGGGAGAAATATCAAGGACGACCTTTCAATGCTTGCCGATCTGAACTTGTCATTCGGCGATGAAGGCGAAATATCAAACAATAAAAAGATAAGAAAATCATTATAAAACGGAGGGTTTTATGAGTGATGTAAAAAAGATCGTCGTTCTCGGAGCGGGCGGACTCGGACGCACCGCCGCACGATACCTTGAATTCAAACATCAGATGAAACTCGTCGGCATCTGCGACAGTCAGGGAGTCGCATGGGCGCCGGAAGGTATAACATATACGATGCTCAACAGCGGAAACGAGAAAAAATCTGTCGGCGAAATTGCGGGCATCGGAGAAATTACGGCAGACCCCATCGGCTCAATCTTATCCAGAAAATCAGAATTTGACGGCGTGTTTACTGCGATCCCGAACATACCGAACAACTTCGTGCCGTCTCTGATAGAGCGGTTTGCGGAGGCAGGTTTTGACGGCGTCATGGTTGATGCCCTCAAGCGGTCAAGCGCTATGGAATTAATTTATGAGAAGAAAGAAACTATAGACAAATCACAAATGGTATATGTATGCGGCGGCGGGGCGACGCCCGGACTGCTTACCGCAGTTGCGAACATCGCAGCGCAATCCTACACGGAGATTGACAGCGTTGACATCTATTTCGGCGTCGGCGTTGCGAACTGGGACGAATACAAGGGGACAATCCGCGAGGATATCGCGCACCTTCCGGGCTATTCAGTTGATAGAGTAGCCGCTCTCACAGACGATGAAATAAGCAGAATACTTGAGGAACGGAACGGCATACTTGAACTTGTTGGAATGGAGCACGCCGATGATGTCATCCTGGAAAGGGCAGGTGTTGTGAGCCGCGAGTGCGTGCGCGTGGGCGGAATTGTGGACACAAGGTCGCCACGCAAACCAGTCAGTACCCGCATGAAAATAACCGGTAAGACTTTTGAAGGTAAAACGAGTTCGCACATCTTCACACTCGGCGACGACACATCAATGGCTGCGAATGTGCTGGGACCTGTTTTCGGTTATTTGAATGCTGGTTTCTGGCTGAAAAGCAAGGGAATAACCGGCTTTTTCACCTGCGCGGATATAATGCCGCGGTTCGTTCGTTAAACGATGGAAACACTTGACACACATTCACAAAAAAGGCTGGAAGATATTAAGGATAAACACCTTTACAGGCGTTTAAGGACTATCCGCTCATCTTCCGATGCTACAGTAAAAATTGAAGGGAAAAAGGTGTTCCTCCTTTGTTCAAATAATTATCTGGGACTATCAACTGACCCGTATGTAACCCGTATAACCAAGAAATACCTTGAGCGCTATGGAACAGGCACGGGCGCATCGCGTCTCATTTCCGGCAATCTTGAAATCCTTGAATTGCTTGAAGAAAAATTATCCCGACTCAAATACAAGGAAAAAACCCTTCTTTACCCATCAGGCTATATGGCGAACATCGGCGCAATAACAGCCATCGCAGGTGCGGGCGATGTAATTTTCAGCGACCGCCTCAACCACGCAAGCATCATTGACGGCTGCCGCCTTTCAAGGGCAAGGACAATTATTTATGAACACTCTGAAATGAATGACCTTGAGAGAAAAATCAGAGACACAGCGAATTTCAAAAACAGGATAATAATTACCGACAGTATCTTCAGTATGGATGGCGATATGGCTCCATTGATGGAACTCGCAAAAATTAAGGAAAAATATGGCGCCTGGCTGGTAGTGGACGATGCACATGGGACGGGAGCAATGGGCAGAGGCGGGGCTGGTGTCCCTGATTTATTAGGCGTGGGCAAGATCGTGGACATAATCGTGGGCACATTGTCCAAGGCATTAGCCAGTCAGGGCGGATTTATTTCTGCCAGCGAAAATTTTTATGAACTATTAATCAATACCTCCCGCCCTTTCATTTATTCAACAGGACTTTCGCCGGTGTGCGCTGCTGCTGCGCTCGCTGCCCTTCAAGTAATAGAAAAAAATCCTCGAATATTGAAAAATTTGAAGAAAAATACTGAACTTTTGCATAAAGGTTTAATAGACACAGGGTTTCATTTAACAAGCAGGGAAACACATATAACATCGGTAATTATAGGTGACTCAAAGACGGCGGTAGAATTTTCCGACGAACTTTTCAAAGGAGGGGTCTATGCACCTGCCATAAGACCTCCAACCGTTGAGGAGGGCAGATCGCGCATCAGAATAACCGCAATGGCAACACATAATGAAGAAGATATAGAGTTCGCATTGAAAGTATTTCACAAAGTCGGGACTAAATTCGGACTGATTCCTAAAAAATATTCGGGCATATCGGCAAGTGAAATAACAAGAACCGCAAAACGCAGGGAACCCAGGGGCATTTTTATAACAGCAACCGATACCGGCGTGGGGAAAACGATTATCACCGCATCACTTGCACGCTGCCTGACGGAGCAGGGCTTGAATGTGGGCGTGATGAAGCCCGTTATGACCGGCGCATCACCTGACGACCCTCAATCGGACACATCTATCCTTTTAAGACTTTCCGGTGTCAGCACGCCGATTGAACTGGCGACGCCCTTATGGTTTGAAGAGCCTCTTTCGCCTTATGCGGCATCTATCAATTCCACAAAGAAATTCAGCATTGATGAAATTCTTTCGGCATACCGCGAACTTCAAAAAATGCACGATTTCGTCGTTGTTGAGGGCATCGGCGGGGTGCTTGTTCCGCTGACGGAAGGTTTTACCGTCAGAGAACTGATAAGGGCGATGGATTTGCCCGCGCTCGTTGTCGCGCGGGCGGGTCTCGGCACGCTCAATCACACGCTTCTCACACTGGAATCGTTGCGTAACGGCAACATAGCAGTCCGCGGGGTGGTTCTGAACACGGTCAGCAGCGAGCCTGATGCCTCGTTTGCAACGAACGCAAAGGTGCTTTCTTCATTCCTCAACGGCGTGCCTGTTTATGGTATCATCCAATACATTGACAAACCGCAGGGTCATTTTGAGGAAGTATATGAAACAATATTGCCGATTATCTCGGAGATAGGGCGGCGTCTGACAGATTGAACAGTTTAAACGCGTTGAAATAATTGCCCTGAATTATTCACACAAGTGGAGAAAAGGGTGAAAGGGATGAAAGGGGAAATGGGGGTAAGCGTCGGAATGACACGAAAAGCACGAAAAAAGATGTAGTATGAAAATCCAGGTGGCAGTAGAGAATGGTTATGAAGATAGAAGAGAGCGAGGTTTACACAACTAAGGAACTGGCGCAGATTCTCAAGATAAGTTATCCGACAATTAAAAGGATGCTCAAGGACAAGCGGCTTACCTCTACGCGTGTTGGAAGGCAGCATCGCTTTCTGGGCCGCGATGTCCTTCAGATTTTAGCAGAGCAGCAGGATTTGCGCACACCCCCTGTGGAAGCCATCGCCGCTTCGGCGCAGCCATCGTATGAACCTGAATATGTGAACAAACTATCCTCAGTTGAGCGCTATCAGCGTGCGTATATGCTCGGGAAAAAGGTCGCCTCCGACCTTTATTCTGATTATGGCGTCCTGATAGTGAGTGCGGGCAGGGTCGTGGACGATAAAATCATCCGGAATGTCCACGCCCACAGGAAAATGACGGAACTTTTCACAAAACTTGAAGATGAAGAATAATCCCTAATCTGGCGTAGCCAGAACCAAAAATAAGAAATGAAACCGCAGAGACGCGGAGAACACATAGAAGAAAAATTTTTTGCGCTGAAAGCGCAAAATATATTTCTCTGTGTTTTCCTCTGTGCTCTATGTGTCTCTGTGTTAATAAGTTTTTTGCCATTTTGCGTAGATGTTCAGTTGTAAGAAATTAATTATGGATCCACAGATTTCGCTGATTTATACCGGGTTGCAATTAAAGATTGATTTTTGAAGTGGCTCCCTGCTTGAAACATGCAGGGACAAGTTTACGCGGATATACATGGATTTTTTATTGTGATACGGAGTTGCGATCAAAGATTAAAATTTTGACACGGATTTACACGGATTAACGCGGAGATTTTATTGTGATAGAATTCGTTTGAAATCGGGTTCGTATTAAATGCTTCAAAATTAATAACAGGGGAGAATGGTTATGAAGATAGAAGAGAACGAGGTTTACACAACTAAGGAACTGGCGCAGATTCTTAAGATCAGTCTGCCGACAGTTAAAAGGATGCTCAAGGACAAGCGGCTGACCTCCACGCGAGTCGGAAAGCAGCATCGTTTTCTGGGACGCGACATTCTTCAGATTCTTGCAGCGCAGCAGGACTTGCGCACTCCCCCTGTAACAGCCGCCGCTGGTTCAGTGCAGCCATCGTATGACCCCGATTATGTGGACAAACTTACCTCAACTGAGCGCCGTCAGCGCGCATATATGCTCGGAAAGAAACTCGCCTCCGACCTTTATTCTGATTATGGTGTCCTGATAGTGGAGGCAGGCAGGGTTGTTGACGATGAAGTCATCCAGACAGTCCGCGCCCACAGGAAAATGATGGAACTTTTCACGCGACTTGAACATGGGGAATAATTCTTCGTTATAATATGACATTGTCCCTGAAAACCGGTTTTTCAAAAACAAATGCTTAAAAAACTTTGGAGTGCGGCGACACACACATGTCGCCGCTTTCAAAGCGACATCGTGATGTCGCACTCCAAATAATCCGGGATCAAGTAATCTATCGCTGATTTTTTTGTTTCTACCATTTATTAATAACATCTTCAACGGCAGTGATAAGAGGCGGCAGGTCATTTTTTACGGTTTCCCACACGATGTCAAGATCAACATCGTCATATTATGGATTATCACATTCCGCATTTTGATCATATCTGGCCAAGGCAAATCGGGAAATGCTATGCATGTTTCCTCAGAGACACGCCGGGCAGCCTCTCCAATTATCTCAAGACGACGGATCACGGCATCCTGACACTGCAAATCATTCAGGAATTCTTCTTTTGTCTTCCCCGCAATATGGGCAAGTGCGATTTTCGCTGACTCTACAATATCAACCAGATATTCTTTATCACGAAACATAAATCGCCTCCGCCGAACTTAATATCGCTTTGCGGCGAATATAATTTCTGCTTGCCTCAATGCCGCGCCTGCTCACCAGATCAACCTCACGCCCAAAAATACGACTCGACTCTTCTTCTATGTGAAAAAGATCAAAAAGAGTATGTCTTGCTCCTTCATTAAAAGTTACCAGCACATCAATATCGCTGTCCTGCCAGAAATCTTCACGAAGCGCAGAGCCGAAAAGCGCAAGTTCTTTTATCTGCCACTTCTCACAGAATTTTTTTAACTCTTCTTTTGGTAATTCAATTTTTATTTTTCCCAAATTAATCCTGAATTATTCATATTAACCGCGGAGAACGCTGAGGACGCGGAGAAGTTTTTCTCTTGCTTCCGCATAGGCACACATTCTGAAATCAGGATAAAATTTTCACCCTAAGGGTGATGTTCAATGTAAAAAAAAATTCTTTTCATCTACGATGTGAAATTTATCTCCTCTGCGCTCTCTGCGCCCTCTGCGGTGAATAATCCGGATTAATCAACCTCCACGATCTTCAAGCCTTGCATACAGTGGCTATCAAGTGCATAATGCGATATGCGTAAATGTGTAAGACGGCGGACTATAAATGTCAAATGTCAAAGTTCAAAATATTTAGTAACCAGCAATCAGTAGTAGGGGCGTTATTTATCGTGCCCTATTTTGGGTTTGATAAATCAAACCCCTACAACTGGCTAATATTTGTCATTTGATATTTGGCATTCATTGTATGAAACCATCTCCCTTCCTGTTCTTTTTGCACCGCAATTATTTTTTCGTCAAATTTTCATCTGATGTATTTTTTCTTTTTATTTTCGGAAAGATTTCATGTAACGGTTTCCCCTTCCGCAGTTCATCAAGGTAACGCAGGTTGCGGACGATTGCGATCTCTATGATATTTCGCAGGAGAAAAAAGAAATCCTTCACGGTGGAAACGATAAGCCCCCTCACGCTCATCCGCTCTTCAAGTTCTCCGATGGCGCGCGTGTTTTCCGATATTTGCTGAACGGAGATATTAAACTGCTTTATGTTTTCGTTCAATTCAGTCATCTTCTCCAGCATAAGTTCGGTGTTGCGGCTCAGCCGTTCAAACTCTTCAAAAAACTTATGCTGGCGAAGATAATCAATTTCACCTTCAATCCCATCAAGCAGGTCCTTGAGCCTGCCGGGTAGTTTCAGGATGTCTTCAAGCGATCTTTTCTTTTCAGCCATTGTTGTGTATAAAATTTTATCCACGAATTACACTGATCCACGAATTAATTAGTGATAATTCGTGTAATTAGTGGGGCATCAAAAAGAGGCTTTTTGCACTGGGATCAAGTTTACTACGGAATGATTATGATCTCAATCCCTTCACCGCTGCGCATAATTTCTATGCCCTTGTGAATTTCATCAAGTTTGAGCCGATGCGTGATCAGCGGGGCGGTATTCAGGCGTCTGCTTTCAAGGAGTTGAACGGCTGCCGTGAAAGTGGCGTTCGCGATATAAGTGCCGATAATTCGTATCTCACCGCGCGTTACATCGTATTGTCTGTATTCGCATCGGGCGTTGCTGTTCATCCCGAAAAGCAGCACTCTCCCCCCGCGCCGCACCACGCCTGTGGCTTCGCTCAGGAGCGAGCCGACGGCATCAACAGCCGCATCGGCGCCGATGCTGGTGAGGGATTTCACCACATCGTGCAGATTTTCCTTCTGCGGATTCACAACCCGATCCGCGCCGCACTCCCCCGCTTTCTGAAGGCGGAAAGGTTGCGTTTCGGCAACTACCACCAGACCGGCGCCCGCAAGTTTAAGAAGCAGTGTGAAGAGCAGCCCGATGGGTCCTGCGCCGAGCACAACAACCGATTCGCCGGGCTGGAGGGCAAGTTTGCGGCTGCCGTTGAGCACGCACGAGAGCGGTTCGGCAAAAACCGCCAGGTCAGCGGGCAGGTCAGGCGATATGGGATGCAGCGCCTTCGCAGGGGCGATGTTATACTCGGCGAAGCCGCCGTTTATGAATATGCCGAGCGTCGTCATATTCTCGCACATATTTGGCAGCCCGATGCGGCAGTAGGCGCACCACCCGCAGGTCAGGTTCGGGTCAACCACCACGCGGTCGCCCGCCTTCAGATGCTGCACATCAGCGCCGGTTTCCAGAACCTCAGCAACATATTCGTGCCCCAGTACTGCGCCCGCCGTCGCAGGATGCCCCGGCGGCACCGACAATATATGGCAGTCCGTGCCGCAGATGCTCGCCGCTTCTACCCTGAGAAGCACTTCATCGCCCTTTTTAATTGTCGGGACGGGGATTCCCCTGATGGATAATTTTCCATCGCCTTCAAAGATCGCTGCTTTCATCGTTTTTGCCATTTTATATCCCACCATGCTCGTTGTATGTTTGCGGTTGCGCGGCTGGAATCGGGACTCGTAGTTCGCATTTCGGGGTTCGGGTTTTTATTTTTATCTTTTACCCGAACTACGGACTACGAATCCCGAACTACGATTCGGGCGGCGCAACCACGACCGATTAATGAGAAACATATTAGAGATACTTGGGTCAAGCGCATAGACATATAATATAATATATCAACAGGAGGTATTGTGAAAGATACGGCTGCCGGTGAAAGACGATATTATTCCTTTAATCAGTTTTTAAAGGATACTTTCGGCGAGAGAGTTTATAAAATTTCAATAGATGCCGGATTTACCTGCCCGAACAGGGACGGGATGCGAGGCGTCGGTGGCTGCTTTTACTGCAATAATCAGGGTTTCAGTCCGAACACCCGCAAGCCGCCGGCTTCTGTGCACGGGCAGGTAGAAGCGGGTGCGGAATATCTTATAAGGCGCTACGGTGCGCGAAAATTCATTGCTTACTTTCAGGCATACACGAACACTTATGCGCCTGTGGAGCGGCTGCGGCAACTCTATGATGAGGCGCTCCTGCATCCCGATGTCGTGGGGCTTTCAATAGGGACGCGTCCCGATTGCGTTGAAGAGGCGGTGCTTGATCTTCTTGAAGGATATACGGCAAGACATCAGGTGTGGCTTGAGTTGGGGCTTCAGAGTTGCCAGGAGCGCACACTGCGTCTTATCAATCGCGGGCACACGGTTGCGGAGTTCACGGATGCGGTGAGGCGCGCGCAGCGGCGCAGAGACCTTCTGATATGCGCTCATATTATTTTGGGTCTGCCCGGCGAATCACGGAGCGAGATGCTGGCATCGGCGGATTTTCTTTCAGACCTCGGAATAAACGGCGTGAAAATTCATCTTATGCATGTTCTCAAAGATACACCAGCGGAAAAAACTTATCAGGATGGAAAACTCAAAGTCTTCACGATGGACGAGTATGTAAATCTGGTGTGTGATTATATAGAACGGCTTGACCCATCGGTGGTGATCCAGCGTCTTACGGCGGATGCGCCGCCGGATATACTTGTTGCGCCGCTGTGGGCGAACAGGAAAAAGGAGACGATAGCGCGCATTGAGAAGGAACTTGTGCGGCGCGGCGCCTGCCAGGGCGCGCGGAGAGAAAAATCAACCGCTGAAACACGGAACTCGTTGAACGGTTGCGCGGCTCGAATCGGGACTCGTAGTTCGTAGATCGGGGATCGGGATTAAATAATTTTCTTTTTACCGAATCCCGAACTACGAGCCCCGAACTACGATTCCAGCAGCGCAACCGTATAACGGTGAAAAAAAGAAGTATTTAATGCTCCGAGTAATAAATCATATAAAGGGGGATGTAAAATGCGCAAGTGGTGGATAGCGGTATTGGTTGCGATTTTCGTAACTGGCGCGGTTCAGTTCGGTCTTGCCAAATCAAAGGTCTGGGATCTGGTCTTCGGCGAGGAAGAACAGCAGGCGCAAAGTTATGTGGTGGAATTGAAGATGAACAACGGCGAGACTTTTTCGGTTGAAACCGCCGAGGCGAGTTACGATGATGTAACCTTTGAGGGGGCGATACGGCTTGACCGCGCCGACGGGACATATTATCTTAACAGCGCGCAGGTGGTGTATATAAAAGTTGTGCCGAAACGGTGAATAGGTAGTTCGTTGAACGGTTGCGCGGCTCGGATCGTAGTTCGGGATTCGTAGTTCGTAGTTTGGGCAAAAGAAAAAAAACCGAACTACGAAATGCGAACTACGAGTTCCGATTCAGGCAGCACAACCGCAACCGAATTACGCTGTAAAAAAGGATGTGATTTAAAATGCCGGGTCGCACATGGAAAGATGTTGAAGGCAGCGCGCAGGAAAAGATCAAGTCATATCTGCTTGATAACGGAGGAATTCAACAGGAAACTAAAAGTCCTTATGAAGTCTGGCGGGTGGGTTTCTCCGATATAGTCTTCACCTGTTACACGAGCGGCAAACTCTATGCCACGCCGTCAAACTCAAACGACCCTGCCGTAACCAAGGCATGGGAGTTCATTGATTCCATCGCTGGAATGCCCTACGCCGTCCCTTCAAAAAAGTTTCTCATAGGCTTGGACGAAACGGGCAAGGGAGAGATCATCGGGCATGTCATACTGACCGGCGTGATCATCCCGAGTGAAATTTTTTCCGAAATAGACCGCCTGATAGGTCCTGCCGACACAAAAAACAGGCGAAGTTATGAATACTGGGACGGGATGTTCAAAAAATTAGACAAAATGCGAAATTCGGGATTTGATTTTATCATTGAAAAAATACCGCCATGGGATGTTGATAAATATAACCTGAATAAGATTATGGATTTGGTTTATCAAAGAATATTAGATAAATTTTCCAAAAAAGTTAGTATCGGAGAATGCAGGATTGTTCTGGATAACTACGGTACGGGGGCGGCATTGAGGAGATTTCTGTATACTCTTGAAGAGCAGGGCGCGGAAATCGTAGTTACCGAAAAGGCGGAAGATAAATATCTTGAGGCAAAGGCGGCATCGCTGGTTTCAAAGCGGACACGGGAGGCGGTCGTAAAGGCGATAAACGATAATCAGGAATTTCAAATAGATGGTTTATCTGTGGGATCGGGTAATGCAGGAAATAAGCAAACGATTGAATGGCTGAAAAAATGGCATACCGCAGGGAAGGACTGGCCCTGGTTTATCAAGAAATCCTTCCGCACGGTCAGGCAGATAGAAGGGAAGACCAAAAAAGTTTTAAAAAGTGTCCCAACTATTGATGAAAGTTCGCACTATGTTTTAAGTGGGGAAAGGCGCAGAGGGCGCGGAGAAAAATGATTAATGCGGAAGAATTTTCACTGGTGGCGATTTTCCGTCGTCTGACCTGCCGCCACGAGGGCGAGACGCACGACTATTGCGGCAAGTGCGGCGCCGACCTGCGCATAACCATCAATTACGAATGCCGCATCTGCGAGATGAGGATGAGGAACAAGGTGTATGCCGCTGAAGATGTGCCTGCGTTCTGCACTCAGTGCGGTGCGCCGCGCTTCACTTTCCGGAAGGTAAAAAAAAGAAAATATAGATAGCAAAGATCTTTAGACGCAGATTACGCAGATTGCACTGATTAACGCTGATTTCTACGACTTTTTAAACGACCGCGAAGTGGTCGTTTGTCAGCGAAATCAGCGTGATCAGCGTCAAGATATTTTTTTATATTATCAGCATTGCATCGCCGAAACTGTAGAAACGATAATCCCTTTTAATTGCTTCTCCATAAGCCTTAAGCAGAAGTTCTCTGCCGCAGAAAGCGGAGACTAAAATTAGAAGCGTTGAGCGCGGGAGATGAAAATTCGTTACGAGCGCGTCAACAACACGGAACTGAAAACCTTCCGTTATGTAAAGATTCGTAAACTTGGGGTCAGGTCTAGAAATGAGACTTTTGCCTGAATCTTGAATCCTTAATCCTGAATCCAGCCCCCAGGTTTCAAGCGTTCGGACAGAGGTAGTGCCGACAGCGATCACCCTGCCGCCGCGCTCTTTCGTGTTAATTATGGCGTCAACTGCTTTCTGCGGGATTGAATACCATTCCGGGTGCATCGGGTGGTCTTCAGCGAATTCTGATCGTATGGGGCGGAAGGTGGCGGGACCGATGTGGAGCGTTATTGTTGCGAACTGGCAACCTATTGATCGGATTTTTTTCATCAGTGCTGGTGTGAAGTGCAGTCCGGCGGTCGGGGCGGCGGTTGAACCGGCGGCGGCGGCGTAAACCGTCTGGTATCGCTCTCTGCTGCGAAGCGGCTTGTGAACATAAGGCGGGAGCGGCACCGAGCCGTATTTTTCAAAGAGAGATTCTGTATCATAAGGCGAGAGAAGTCGTATCCAATAAGTGCCCTCTTCTTCATCTTTTCCCTCAACTATGATTTTTGTCTTTTTGCTTTTTTCCGAAACAAGACATATCCCGAGTTTTAATCTTTTACCCGGTCGTGCCAGCACCTGCCACAATTCACCATTCTTATGATGTGCCACACCCAAACTTGTTTTGGGGATGCCGCTTGTTTTCCCGTTCATGTCAGAATCACATCTGCGAAGAAAAAGAATTTCAATGCGCGCCCCAGTTTGTTTGCGGAAGAACATTCGTGCAGGAAAAACACGCGTATCGTTCACAACAAGGAGATCGCCTTCTTGAAGATATTCTGTAATGCTGCGAAAAATGCGGTGCTCAATCTCGCCCGATGATCTGTGCACAACAAGCAGGCGCGAGGCATCCCGCCGCTGCGAAGGCTGCTGCGCAATCTTTTCACGCGGGAGATGATAATCGTAAAAAACTGTCGGGGTTTTCATATTGCGGAGTGCGGAATTCGGAATGCGGAGTTAAAGGCTCAGTGAAAACTGAAATTTTAACAACTGGCATTCATCATAGTGAGCAAGGGCATTTCATCCCATGTTCTGCCTTCCAATTTACGACCTGATTTTTTTCTGCTTTTTCCGCCCCATTGCTTGAAAAAGAACGGCACTCCTGAATTTTGACATTGCTTCCTGATTTCAGTTGCCCATGCCGGAGACATCGGTCGCGCATTGGGTCCTGATTCTCCGCCGACAATAACCCAGTCAATGCCTCGGAGGTCAAGATTTGGAACTGGTCCCAGCAGCGGCTCAAAGGATATGAATTTTACTTTTGCCGGCGTTTCCCGCAAGTGATTGATTCGGAAGGTGTAGTCAGCGTTTTCCACAGTAACGCCCATCCATATATTTTCATGCCAGGGCAACTTCGGGGATATTTGCATAAGGCGGCGAGAGCGTTTCGTGAGAAGTTGGAACTGATGATGCGGGGTGCGCGACATGATGTTAAAAATTTTCATAATAAATTTATTTGGCACATCCTCATGGAACAAATCGCTCATTGAATTAACGAAGATGAGCCGTGGATGTTTCCATTTAAGCGGTATCGCCAGTTCATTTTCATGAAGCGTCACTTGGAAACCATTTACATATTTTGGTTGTCCGATTGCCTGCAAACGATTCGCCATCCGTTCTGCATAGCAGTTTTTGCAGCCGAGGCTTATCTTCGTGCAGCCGGTTATCGGGTTCCAGGAATACTCTGTCCATTCAATAGATGACTTGCAGGACATCTAAATCATTTTACCACCAAGGAACCAAGAGCACAAAGAACCTATTAAGCATCAAGCAAGTGCAAACCATCTTTTAGTGAAGGATAAGTAAGTTTCGGCAATAAATTATCTTTCATTCGGGTTGTATCGGACACATAGGATGCCATGCCGATTTTAATAAAGTCTCTTGTCAGTGGAGATTTGGTTCTAAAAACTGTTGCGAAAGCCTCGCAGCAGCATGCTGCCATGTAGAACGACCATCGGGGGAATCTCCAAGGTTTGTGATAACCCCAATAGTCGGCAATGGTGTCAAGAAATTCCTGAAGCGTAAGAGGTTGATCATCACCAAGATTATAGATGCCTGAAATATTATCTTGTTCAATAGCAGAAACAACACAACTGATGAAGTCGGGCAAAGATAGAATATGAACCCATGTCTGTTGTTTCCAGACCGCAAGCAGGCGGTGCCGAAGCAGCCACCTTGCTGCTTCAATCATTAAAATACCTTTGCCGTAAATCATGCCTGCACGAAGGATTACAGGGGCCATGCTGGTTCCTCCACACGAAGCGAGGAGAATTTTTTCCACTTTAAGGCGGGTGTGCGCATGAATTGAAGCAGGAATAATATCAAGGCGTCCTGTAGCGGGTTTTTCTGGGAATGTTTCTCCTTCAACATGCGGAAAACTTACAAGGATGAATTTGCCGACTTTCGCAGCCAATGCCTCATCTAAGAGGTTACGAACATATTCTATGTTAGTTTTCGGCAGAAACTTTTCAGGATACGGAGCAAAAAGAACACCGGCAAAATGAACGATGCAATCAGTGCCTTTACATGGCTCCACTAAAGTTTCAAGGACATCAAGGTTTGCCCTGTAGATAGAAACATTTGGAGATACTGTAATATCCTGGGGAAGTTCTTTATTGTGAATGAGGAGTTTGAGTTCATGTGAACTATCAAGCAAATGACGGGCAAGATTTGAACCAAGATTTCCTGCCGCGCCTGTTATAAGGATTTTCATTATTAAT
>JBFMBQ010000241.1:0-2347 GCA_040755115.1 bacterium | reverse complement strand
AGGGGAAATACATTTCATCGTTTGTGGGATTTGCGCCGGTAGAGAACCCGGCGGTTCTGGTGCTTGTTCTTGTGGAGAATCCACGCGGCGCATACTACGGCGGTGTTGTTGCAGCGCCTGCGTTTCGAGAGATAACACGGCGGGCATTGTGGCATCTGAAAGTGCCGCCGTCTGCGCAGCCGAGTTCGTTGGTTGCAAAGTAGTGAGGCTGGATATGGCAAAACCGCTCAGGCAACTTCTTGCAGATGTGGATTACCGGATATTTCAGGGTAATCCCGATGTAGAGGTGGATTCAATTTATTATGATTCGCGTGAGTGCGCGCCGGGCGGGTTGTTTTTCTGCATAAGAGGGTTCAATTTAGACGGGCATGATTTTGTTTCCGAGGCAGTTGCGCGCGGTGCGAGGGTGCTGGTCGTGGAGCGGAAGGTGTCGGCGCCGCAATGGGTTACGGTTGTAGAGGTAGAAGACACGAGGCGCGCAATGGGATTAATGAGTTCTGCTTTTTTTGATCGTCCTTCGGGGAGGTTGAACATTACAGGGGTTACGGGCACAAATGGGAAGACGAGTGTCAGTTTTTTTGTCGATGCGCTGTTGAGGGAATCAGGATACGGTGTAGGGCTGCTCGGGACGGTTGAGAACCGCATCGGCGGCGAGGTGCTGCCTGTTAAGCGCACGACTCCCGAATCTCTTGACCTTCAATCTCTTTTTGCGCGGATGCTCGCCGCCGGCTGCACGCATGTGAGTATGGAAGTGTCCTCTCACGCGGTTGACCTTGAGCGGATTGCCGGCACTGAATTCAAGGCTGGAATATTTACAAACCTGACACAGGATCACCTTGATTTCCACAAGGATTTTGAGTCCTACCGGGACGCAAAGAAGCGGTTTTTTTCGGAATATCTTAAAGGAGATGCTGTCGGAATTATTAACGCCGATGATGGGAATGCCGATTATATGACAACCGATTTAAGTTGCAGGGTAATTACTTATGGAATTGAAGATAAGGATGCGGATGTGAGGGCGGAGGCGGTGCAGTGCGGTGTTGAGGGCATAGGGTTCAAGGTTGTGAGCGGAGGACATGAACTGGGCTGCATAGAAACGAGGCTGATGGGGCATTTCAATGTCTACAATGTGCTGGCTATGGCGGCTTTTGCTGTGGCGTCGGAGATACCTTTTGAATATGTAGGAAGGGTTATGAATCGGATGCAGCCTGTACCGGGGCGATTTGAGCGTGTGGAGGAGGGACAGGATTTCGCTGTCGTTGTTGATTATGCTCACACGCCTGATGGACTTGAGAATGTGCTGAAATCTGCGAAGGGGATTTGCCGCGGCAAGTTGTTCGTTGTGTTTGGCGCTGGAGGCGACAGGGACAGGTCCAAACGACCGATTATGGGACGAGCGGCGGCTTCTGTTGCGGATGTAGTGATCATAACATCTGACAATCCGCGCACGGAATCGCCCGCTGCCATTATCGCTGACATCATTGAAGGCGTGGAAGAAGAAATCGCTGTGCTGCCGCACGATAAAAAACCGAAGTATATGGTGGAGCAGGACAGGTTCAGGGCGATCACCACCGCCCTTACCGCTGCGGCGGAAGGGGATGTCGTAGTGATCGCAGGCAAAGGGCATGAGACATACCAGATATTCAAGGACAGGACGATTCATTTTGATGATCGTGAGGTAGCGCGCAGTATTTTAAGGGAGCGGTTTAGTGGAAAGCGCAGCGTTGGCACAGATAGCAGAGGTTGCAGGCGGCAGGCTTGTCAGGGGTAATTCTGCGGCGGAGGTTAAGGATTTAGTGACCGACACTCGCGAAGACTGCCGCGGGGATTTGTTTGTGCCGTTGAAGGGCGAGAGGTTTGACGGGCACGATTTCATCGCCGAGGCAGCGGGGAAGGGTGCGGCGGGGTGTTTATCGGAGCGGGATGTTTCATTGATCGGTCTGCCGCGGGAATTCGCCGTGATTCGGGTGGCAGATGCGCTGAAGGCATATCAGGCGCTGGCGCGGTGGAACCGGCTCATGTTTACGGTGCCAGTTGTGGCGGTTACGGGCAGTTGCGGAAAGACAACAACGAAGGAGATGATAAAAAACATATTTGAAGTGAAAGAAGGCGGTGGAATTGTATTTTCGCGCAAGAATGAGAACAACGAGATCGGCGTTCCGAAGGCTTTGCTGCGGATGGACGCAGGGACGCGCGGAGTGGTGCTGGAGTTTGGCATGCGCGGCAGCGGTGAGGTCGCCTTGCTGACAGACATTGCCCAGCCGGACTGCGGGGTTATTACGAATATTGAACGAGTGCATATCGGGCGGCTTGGTTCAGAAGAGGCGATTGCAGATGCGAAGGGTGA
>JBFMBQ010000240.1:0-9595 GCA_040755115.1 bacterium | reverse complement strand
AGTATCCACAGAGCGCGGTAAACGCCCGACTGATTTCCCGTCGGCAGCGCCCTGCGAACTGAAGAGTAAATTTTGCCCTTTCTGCCCTGGCAACGAAAAAAGCACACCCCCCGAGATTTTCGCACTGCGCAACGACAACACGCCCGCCGATACCCCAGGCTGGCGAATCCGCGTTGTCTCCAACAAATATCCCGCTCTGCATATTGAAGGCGACCTGCACAAGCGCGCTCACGGCATCTACGATATTATGAACGGAATCGGCGCTCACGAGGTCTTTATTGAAACGCCCGATCATTGCAATACCATCTCAACTTTGAGCAGGGAAAATGTTAGAGAACTTATTTGGTGCTACAGGGAAAGAATAAGAGACCTCTCAAAAGACAGAAGGCTTCAATACATTCTGATCTTCCGTAATTCAGGCGATGCCGCCGGCGCCTCGCTTGAACATCCTCACTCTCAACTTATCGCCACACCATCCATTCCCAAGCGCATTATGGAAGAAATCAGGGGCACAAAAGCGTACTACGATTTTAAAGACAGATGCGTGTTCTGCGATATGGTTGACGAGGAACTTGATGTAAAAGAACGAATCGTAATGGAAAATGAACATTTTGTTTCCTTCGTGCCCTTCGCAGCCCGCTTCCCTTTTGAGACATGGATTCTGCCGAAAAAACATTGGATATCGTTTGAAAATTTGGGCGACGATATTATCCTCCCATTCGCCCACGCACTTCAGGAAACTATTCAGAGGCTGGACAAGGGGCTATCGTTCCCCCCCTACAATTTTCTCATACACACTTCACCCGTTAATGTAACTGCGGATGCGAGCTATCACTGGCATGTTGAAATCATACCGCGATTGACGAAAGTGGCGGGGTTTGAATGGGGCTCAGGATTCTACATCAATCCGATGCCGCCGGAACAGGCGGCAGCGGAATTGCAAAGCGTTGAGGTTTAATATAAATAACCTTAACTTAAATGTGAGATGTGAGATGAATAGATGCGAGACAATTTATCATCTTGCTTCTTACTTCTCACATCTTGCTTCTACTGTCTGAAATCTCACAACAAGGTAATTTTCAGTGCTTCCAACCCTCCGTATTTCCGTGGTTAAGTTAAAATAAAAATATTTGTGCTACTTTTCACAAACTTGCATTATTTGATAAAATATTCTGGATTACAAGAAAGGGGGAATGCTGAGTGATAGCAATCGGAGAGAGAATCAACGGGATGTTCACGGACATCAAACGGGCAATAGAGGAGGGGGACAAGGAGCCTGTAAAAAAGTGGGCGGTCAGGCAGATAGAGGCTGGCGCTGATTATCTTGATGTGAACGCTGGTGCGGCATCAAAGAAGCCGTCCGAAACGATAAAGTGGCTTGTGGAGTGCATCAAGGAAGCGTTGCCGGACGCACCAATAGCAATTGACAGTCCGAGGGCAGAAGTAATGAAAGCGGGACTGGAAGCCTGCCGGGAAAACGGTATTAAGAAAATGCTGATCAATTCAACTACTGGTCAGCGCGAGAAACTTGAATACAACTTCGGACTGGCAAGAGAGTTCGGCGCAGCAGTGATCTGCCTGACAATGGATCAGCGCGGGATTCCGAAAGATGTTGACTACCGCGTTGAAGTCGCGGCAACACATGTTGCGACCGCAATGGAATATGATATACCGGTTGAGAATATCTTCCTTGACCCGATAGCGATGCCGGTGAAACATGCTCAAGATCAGATCAAGCACATAATGGAAGCGATACGGCAGTTTACGCTGATCTGCTCGCCGCAGCCTCATATCGTTGTAGGTCTCAGTAATGTCGGACAGGGCACAACGCAGAAGGAACTTGTGAACCGCACATTTTTAGTTTTAGGCATAATGAACGGGCTTGATGCTGCTATCGTTGATGTGTGCGACGCCGAACTGATGAACGCTGCGATCACGGCGGAGTTGCTTTTGAACAAGCAGGTATACAGCGACGATTTCATCAAGGCGTATATGTCAAGGGCGCGGTGTATTTAATTTAGAATTGCGAATTCTGAATTAAAAGAAAGATTGAACACAGAGGCGCAGAGTACGCAAAGAAAACAGGGGTTACCGTTGGACTTGAGCAAAAGCGAACTGAGACGGGAGGCAGTTGCGAGACGGGATGCGCAGAGCGCTGTTGAGGTAAAAGAAAAAAGTTACAGCATTGAGCAACTGTTGTTTGATTACGAACCATTTGCGGCGGCAAAATGCGTGATGTTTTACTACTCGTTCAGGAGCGAGGTCCGCACGGCGGAGATGATAAGGCGCGCACTGGGTGAGAATAAAAAAGTGTGCCTGCCGAAGGTGAACAGGGAAAAGCGCGAACTGGAAATTTACTTTGTAAGTGACCCTGAATCAGAATTGATACCGGGAATATGGGGCATACTGGAACCCGACACAGTAAGATGTCAGAGGGCGCACCCTGAAGACCTGAATGTGATAATATGCCCTGGAACTGCCTTTGACAGAGCAGGAAACAGACTCGGATACGGTGGTGGATATTACGACCGTTTCATGAGATCAGTCCCGGAGCGTATTCACTTCATCGGTCTTGCTTTTTCAGTGCAGATATTTGATGAAATACCGGCAAGTGAAAGCGATGTGAAGGTTCACACGGTTGTAACAGAGGATGAAATCATTCTGCCAGGTTGAGGTTGAATTTAACAAAGAATTTAATCCTTTACCTGAACCAAATTCAAGGGGGTGTAAAAATGGCGGCAAAGTTGATAGACGGCAAAGCCATATCTGCGGCGGTGAAGGCGGATGTGGCAAAAGAAGTCAAGGAATTTGAGAAGACACATGGATTTGTGCCGGGGCTGGCGGTGGTGCTCGTAGGTGAGAACCCCGCGTCGCAGGTGTATGTGCGCAATAAGAAGAAGGCATGCGAGGAATGCGGCATCCTTTCTATTGAACACATTCTGCCGGAACAGACGACACAAAAAGAACTAATGGATTTAGTCAGGAAACTTAACGGTCAGGCTGATGTGCATGGCATACTCGTGCAGTTGCCGCTGCCGAAAGGGTTGGATGAGAACGAGGTGCTGATGACGATTGACCCGGCGAAAGATGTTGACGGCTTCCACCCGACGAATGTGGGGAAATTCCTCACGATAAAATTTTATAAAGATATAATGAACATGGACTTGTTTCTGCCGTGCACGCCGTATGGATGCATGGAACTGCTTGACCGCTCAGGTGTTGATGCAGAGGGCAAAAATGCGATAGTGATAGGGCGGAGCAACATAGTGGGGAAGCCGGTGGCGATGCTTCTAATGTCAAAGAACGCAACGGTAACGGTGTGTCACTCGCGCACGAAAAATCTGCCCGATGTGGTGAAGAGCGGCGACATAGTTGTGGCGGCAATCGGCAGGGCGGAATTCGTTAAAGGTGAATGGATAAAGGAAGGCGCGGTGATCATAGATGTCGGCGTCAACCGCACCGATGCGGGACTGAAAGGCGATGTGGAATTTGAGAAGGCGAAGGAAATGGCATCGCTTATAACGCCTGTGCCAGGCGGTGTCGGTCCGATGACGATTGCGATGCTGATGAAGAACACATTGAAGGCTGCAAGGGATAAAGTGAAAGCGAAAATTTGAGGGGTTTAAGACGACAGATAAAATTAATTTTTCGGCATGGATTTCGTGGATTTTTGCGGATTTTATTACACTGGTATTAAACTTTTGTAAATCATTTCCGTCTTCTTAACCATCAGGCAAACATCATGGTTTTCAGTGGCGCGTTTGCGCCCTGCCCTGCCCATCTGTGCCATCATTCCAGGATTTTTTAGAAGCCGTATCACCGCCGATGCGAGGCTTTCCGGGCTGTGCGTGGGCACAAGAAAGCCTGTCTCGCCGTTCACAACGACTTCACGGTTGCCGATGATGTCAGTTGCGACGACGGGTTTTGCCGCTGCCATCGCTTCAATAAGAGTCAGCGGCATTCCTTCCCAGAGCGAGGGAAGGACAAATATCTTTATGCCGCTCAGCAGAGACGGCACATTCGGCTGCCAGCCGGCGAATATTATAGATTTTTCAATCTTCAACGCACGGGCGGTTCGTTCAAGTTTTTCGCGGTGCGGACCGTCTCCGATGAGGATAAATTTTACTTCGGGGAATTCCTTCAATATGTATATTGCCGCATTAATAAAAGTTTCGGGGTCTTTCTGCTCGTCAAGGCGTCCGATCATTCCGATCACGATTGCGTCTGCTTGCAGATTGAATTTCTCAAAAAGGACACTGCCGATTTTTTCGGTATTAAAGCGTGAGAGGTCAATACCGTTAGGGATGGACAATGTTTTTTCCTGTGGTGCGATGCGGAGGGCGAGTGTGCGCTGGAGATTTTCGGGGCTGACGCAGATGATCTTGTCGGTGATGCGTCCGAGAAACCGCTCCAGTTGTATGAAGATGTTTTTTTTCACCGGGTGCGAGAAGTCGTGGAAACCGAAGCCGTGAACGGTATGAACTATGTGTTGAACGCCTGCGAGCCGCGCAGCGATGCGCCCGACCGCGCCGCCCATTGAGGTATGCGTGTGAACAATATCTGTGGGATAACTTTTTAAGGTTCCCGCCGTTTTTTTTATCGCTATAAAACTCTTTATCGGGTCAATAGAACGAACGATTTCAGGGATAACAACCGTCTGCCATTGGAGTGCATTTATTCTTTGAACAAATTCATCGCCGCCGCCTGTAATGACACGGCAGGTAAAATTTTCCCTGTTAATGTGCTGCAACAAGAGGAGAAGGTGCATCTGGGCGCCGCCTAAAGGTGAATCGCCTATCTGTGCGTGAGGGATTATGTAGGTGATATTCGTCATTGGATATTGCCGGCAGTAATTCGTGAAAATTCGTGTAATTCGTGGGTTAAAGGGCTTTCTTCAGAAGCATATCTTTTATGAAAGTGTAGAAGAACAATGGGTCTGTTCTCAACTTACGGATCATAACGCGGAGGAAATGGACTGGATTTCGGACAACTGAATGCAGCGCATAGATCAGGTAATGGCGCGCAAAGATGCGTTCAAGTTCACGGGCGGAGAAATCGGGGGTCTCAATTGATGTTGTCCGAACGCTCAAGGTATCAAAATCGATCGGGTTTTTCAGGTAGCCTTTTTCAATGGCGATTCTGTAGAGTTCTGTGCCTGCGCGCGGGGTGGCGAAGCAGACGGTGAGATAATCAAGGCTCAGACTGCGGGCGAAGGCGAAGGTGCGCTTGATCTGTCCCTTCGTTTCGCCCGGGAAACCCACTACGAAATATCCCTGTGTCTCCATCCCGAGTTTCTTGACCTTCTTTACAAGCGGTTTCACGGTGTCAAGTTTCAGCGGCTTCCTGACAATATTTTTGAGCACATATTCATCGCCCGATTCTATGCCGATTGTTACTCTATAGCAGCCGCTTGCCTTCATCTTTTCAAGGATTTCCTCATCAAGCGCCCAGGCGGCGACACCGTTGGGTGTTGACCAGAGGAGATTGAAGTTGCGCTCAACCATTCCGTCAAAGATGGCGATGGCGCGTTTTTTTTCAAAGATGAGGTTATCATCTTCAAACTGCACTTCACGGACACCGTAGGTGTCTATCAGGAACTGTATTTCATCAAGGACACTCTGCGGACTGCGCGGGCGGAAGCGGCGCCCCCACACGCTGTGGATTGAACAGAAGATGCACTGTGCGGGGCAGCCGCGGGATGTTATCAACGGCGTGTTCGGCGCAAGTCTTGACACTGAACCCATCGGCTGGTTGATCTTGAAATACATATCCATATTCAGAAGATGCCGCGCCGGAAATGGTAACGAATCAAGGCTCTGTATGAAAGAGGTTTTCGGGTTGATGTTTATTTTACCGTTCGTGCGGTAGGCGATGCCGTCTGTTTTTTCAACGCCGCCGTCTTTCAGCGCTTTTAAAAATTGGGGGAAAGTATGGTCTGCCTCGCCGATTATGACATAGTCAACATACTGATCCTGCAAGGTATATTCTGGTACGACCGAAGGGTGAGCGCCGCCCATGATTGTTACGATCTGTGGGTCAACCGATTTGGCAATCTCCAGCACCTTGTGGGCGTTGCCCGATTGGGTATCAAAGAGGCAGGAAACTCCAACGACTTCGGGCTGATAATCTTTAATGCGTTCCGCTATTTCCTCAAAGGCAAGTCCGTAGCGGAAGCGGTCTTTGCCGACCGGGGATTCACTGGCAAAACCTTCTGCGTGTGCGTCAAGTATTTTTACTGAGTGAGCCTTTTCAATGTTTGCAGCGATGTAGCCAAGCCCTAATGGCACATGGGCGGTCTTCGGCTCGGTGCGGAGGATTGTATAGGGGGGCACTACGAGCAGGATTTTTTTTATCTCTTTGTTCATTTGTAATTTACCTGTCGCCACGGCATGCGGAGATGCCGCTCTGCAAATTATTCATGTCTGAAATTGCCTCTTTTTCCTGCTGTAAAAATGACGGACGACATAAGCGTAAAGGAGGCGGAGGGTTGTGTAAGAAATATCATAAACCAGCACTGCCGCCCCATAAGGGAAAAAACGAGAACATATTACGCGCTCAAGAAACAATTCCATCTTATTATAATTTTGCGGCGGGAGTTTTTCAAAAAAGGAATAAAGGCGTGTGAGTATGATGAAATATCGCTGAAAAAAACGGATTTGTGAAGGCGTCAGGTCGGGCAATTTCAGGATGGAGTCAAAGCGATAACTGAGCAAGTGCCGGTCTAAAAGAAAACCTTCCCTAAGGCAGACCTCGTAGAGTTCAGTACCTGGATAAGGATAAAAGACTGTTACCTGCATTCCCTGTGGTTTTATTCTTGAGTTAAGTTTGATCGTATCAAGTATCCTCGCCTTATTTTCGTAAGGTATGCCGACCATGTTAAAAACATGTGTTGTGATTCTATGCGTGCGAAGAATGTTGAAAGCATTGATAATTTTTTCCGCGCTTACAGGTCGTTTAAGTATTTTCTGGCGAATGAAATCGTTTCCGCTCTCCACGCCAATCCACAATCTGGCGCACCCTGACGATTTCAATCGCCCCGCCCTCTCCTCATCTATGACCTCAATATGCCCGGTGCACATATAAGGCAGTCCGATTTCTCTTGTATAAATTTCAGCAAAATCACAGAACCATCTGCGGTTCAGTATGAAGGTGTCATCGTAAAAAACCAGATATTTCGTTTTGGGATGAAACTTCAGGAGTTGCTTTATCTCGCTGATTATCCGCGGGATGCCCTTGAAGCGCACATATCTGACCTGGTTTGAATACAACTGACGCATTGTCCTGTTGATACAGTAAGAGCACTGGAAAGGACATCCTCTTGATGCAGAGACCACGCCGATTTGATCTTTTGTGTCCTGGAGTTTCTCGTAATCAAAAATTTCAAGGTCAGGGAAAGGGAGATCGTCCAGGTTTTCTATAAGGGGCAGAGTGGGATTGCGGTGAATTTTCCCGTTTTTTCTCACCCACAGGCTGCCGATGAGGGAAATGTCATCGCCCCGTTGCAAACTTTCGCACAATTTGACAAGAGGCAGTTCGCCTTCGCCGATGCATACAATATCAATGGCATCATGTTGGATGGTTTCATCAGGTGCAGCCGTGGCGTGTGCGCCGCCGCAGATTATGGGGACATCGTATATTTTCTTTGTGTGCGAGGCATATTTTTTCACGAAATGAAACATGTTGGTTGTTGAAGAAAAACCTAACAGATCGGGTTTTTCCTTTTTCAGCGCCTGCTCAAATGCGCCCTCGCTGACAGGATGAGTGATATGAATCAGCGAGGTGGTATGACCGTGCTGCTTGAGCACGGCGGAAAGCGCAGCGATGCCGAAATTGAAGCGTCCGCCATAAGCAGGGAAGTACGGATCAATGTCAAGATATACGAAAGTGATTTTCATTGAGAGAGAAGCGAACTGTAAATCTGTTTTACACTGTCAGCGATATTTCTCCAGTCGTATTTCTTAACAGCATCGGGGCAGGCATCGGCAAGGCGCTTGTAGAGTTGGGGGTCGGAAATAAGGCGTGAGACGGCATCTGCAAACGCGGCGGGGTTTTTCGGCTCAACGACAAGTGCGGTGTTTTCTGCTGCATCTTCGGCGGCGCAGGCGGTAGTTATGACTGCCGGCGTACCGCACGCAAGGGCTTCTATGAGCGCCTTCGGCAGACCTTCCACAACTGAGGACATGACAAATATTCTGCTGCGGTTAAGCAGTTCAGCGATCTTTTCCTGCGTTATCATTCCCGTGATTGAAATGTGCTGTTCAAGACTCAAACGGCGTATTTCATCTTCAACCTGCTGCCGCTCAAGCCCGCCGCCGCAGATAATAAGGGTATAATCGGGGTATTTTTCAACGATAATCTTCATAGCCCTGACGAGGTATTTATAGCCTTTGTACCAGCGGAAAGTGCCGACAGCGATGAGGCGGTTTTCACGCGGCTCGCTCTGGTTGCGGAACAGCGATAAGTCAACGCCGTTCGGGGTTATTTCAAACCTGTTTTCCGAATAAAAGGGAAGCAATTCTCTTTTTATTTCAGTTGAAACACAAAATATCTTATCCGCAAAGTTCAGAAGAGATCTCAGGAATCTTGATTTTTTCAACATAACCGCATCAACAGAACTGTGCAGGGTAACGATCAGTTTTGATCTGAGAAAAATCTTTGAAAATATCCCCGGCAGAATAGTTATAAACGCATGGCAGTGCACGATGTCGGGACGATACCGCAGCAATGCCGGCATACATTTGAACAAGAAAGATACTTCACGAAATTTTGAGACAGTCCTGTAAATGAATTTGATCTTATGGATAATGGATTTTTTTCCGCCGACAAAGGTTTCGTTTTCCATATAATCAGAGAACGGAATATCCTTATAGGATATTTCAACAACCTGCGCGTGAGACGGCAGGGGTCGCGGCTGTGCGGGATATTTTTTCGTCAGCACCAGCGTATCTTCTTCTATCAACGCCGTAAGAAAGTAAGGGTGTAAGCCTTCAACAGGCGTAACACCGACGCGGGGCAGATGTTTCGCAATACGGCAGATTTTCATGTATGTGTATTATATTGAATTATCGCTTTTCGGGCGAAAAAAAAGATTAACCACAGAGGACGCGGAGAAGGTGCAGAGAACGCAGAGAGAAATTAGAGGAAAAATATATATCAAGGAGGAATTCACTGAAAGTGGAATCCTGTAGGGGTGGTTCGCGAACCGCCCCTACTCTGCGAACTCTGTGTTCTCTGTGGCAAAATTTATGCAACATTGGGGGTAAGATGTGAGATGATAATTCATCGCATTTCTCCGGTTTTCCATCTTACTTCTTACATCTTACGATTTTTAGTTCGTTCACTTTGCGTGAGATTTTTTAAATAATCAGGGTAAATTACAAACACTCGCCGACTGCGATCCCAAACATTACTCTTATGATAACATCGCTGCCGACAACCTCGGGCTGATACAATTTCTTCCACAGTTCAGAGCCGTTTATATGCAATTCCTTCACCTTTGATATTGTTTCCTTATCAAGGTCGCCCAGACTGAGCCAATTGTCAATGCTGAAACTATTCATAACAAACCTTTGCAGCACAATGTTCGCCAGACCCG
>JBFMBQ010000239.1:0-6402 GCA_040755115.1 bacterium | reverse complement strand
AACTTCAAAGTCATGAAAAATGAAATAATAATTTCATGGATCCCGTGATACTCTGTGTCTCCGTGAACCTGTTGTTATAATTATTAACTATGAAATGCCCATATTGCGACAGCACAAAGGATCGGGTGATTGACTCACGCACCATCCGCGGCGGCGCAGCGACACGCCGACGGCGCGAATGCCTCAAGTGTCATAAACGCTTCACTTCTTACGAACAGATAGAACAGATAGAATTGCAGGTCATCAAAAAAAACGGACGCCTTGAACCTTATGACAGAAACAAAATCTGGGCAGGACTTAAAAAGGCATGCGAGAAGCGCCCTGTAAGCAACGACACACTTGAAGCCATAATAGATAAAATAGAAAATGCGATATGCAATGGTAAAACGAAAGTATCAACCCGCGAAATCGGCGAGGCTGTGATGAAAGCACTGTCCAAACTTGATGAAATCGCCTATGTTCGTTTTGCCTCCGTCTACAGGCAGTTCAAGGACACCAGCGAATTTATGGAAGAATTGAAATCGCTCTTAACACCGGAGAACAAAGATAAAAAAACAAAGAAAAAACCAAAAAAAACAAAACCCGATCAAGAGAAGGCAAAACGCTGATTCTTCATAAACAATGAACCACAAAAACACCACGAGCACAAAGAAAAACAGGTTGAGAAAATCTTATCTCACCCTTAAATTAATCCTTAACCTTGCCGCAGCACTCTTAATTGTTACCCTGCAACCTGATTATTTACCGGCGATCTCAGACATCTGCCCTGATATTTGCTCCACAGTTGATAAGTCGGCACTTTTCAGTTGTAAGACTGATAGAAACGATTTCTGCACCGTATACCTTCCCAAGGGCATTGAATTTATCATAAGCAGTGTCAGAAAAAACTTTACGCCTGTTGTTCTCGCCGAAAACAAGTCGGAATTATTGTCCGATGGCAATACCGTTCAATTCACCGCAAGTCTGAAAGACGGGAAAAACATAAAACCACCCGAAAACTACGAGTTCCGCGCTTATTACAGCACAAACGATCGCGCCTCATGGCAACTGCTCATCCTGTCTTACGACCCGATTAACGAATACTGGACTGAAAAAGTTCAACTAAAAGACAAACCCAAAAAAATCTACTACTTCTTTCACGCTAAAGATACCGATGGCAGTTCCTACATTGAAATCCCCTGCCCCACAACCTCGTTCCCGCCATCAGAAAACGACTGCACGGTGCCTCTGTCAGCCGACCAGAGTTATGAAAACTACGCAGACCTCAATATTGAACCCCATCTTGACATACTCTCCTCACATGTCGGTTACGGTAACGGCTCCTTCTTTTTTGATATGGAAGCAGCCGCAGATATTGATATTGGAAAACTTTTTCCGATGAATGCAAACACTTATTTTACCGCTATAATTGACACCGCATCGCCTGACCGCGCCGAACCGTTTCAGGATGTGGCGATACTGATCTATTCCCCCCTCCTGTATACACCAGCCAACTGCGCCCTCTTCAAACGCTTCTCAAACGATTGGGACTATGATTACGGCGCACTGAAGTGCCAAACTGCCAAAAATAAAATCTTTTTCCGTGTCCCGCGCAAGTTGCTCCCATGGAAAGATGAATCGGGATACTTCTCAACCGTCCTCGGCACCGTGCAGATTCATGGTGAAGACTCAGGTGTTGTTAAAGATTATACGATGCTCACCACAATCCGTCATATTGAACGAATCCTGTATTTAAAATAGTACCAAATTATCGGTGTTTAGCGATCAGTCGTCAGTGGTATTAATACAGCGCATGCTGCACCCTGCGCTCTAAATCAATCTCATGAAAGAAAAAATATTTGATTTCAATGAATACCCTCTCTTCTCAATGTGCTCAATCTATCCGCGCACTGAGCGTATGATATGCGCATGTTTTCTTTCCAAAGATAAAAAGACAATTGATTTGATGAAACGCTGGGGCATATCGGGATTGATGTGGGCGGGGATGGGCGCAGGGGCGATAAGCCTTCACGACCTTGAGCAAGAAATGAAGGGACGGCGTTTCCATCAGTCCGACGGTAGAACTGATGCCGAATACATAAAAGAGTGCCACAAGGCAGGCATCAAGGTCTTCACGGTTGTTTTTACTGGACAACTCTATGAGGTCGGCATTGAATTGAATAAAAACGAAACAAAAATCTTAAGTTACGGCAGGCACACTGGCAAAGAGAAATCGGTATGGTGGGGTTTTCGGGAATTTTATAACAACGCGTATCCTTCCGTTTTCAAGGGCTGGAATCATTATTTTTCCGACAGAAAAAATATCGGCGACCCGCTTAAAGAAGTTCTATGCCGAACCTGCGATAATAAATTCCCTCTCACAACATGGACATCCGAACCTGATAAATATTTTGACTGCAAGTGCTATGCGCCTTGTAAAAACAGCGAAATCTGGGTTCAATACACACACAAGATTATAGAGATGCAGATAGACGCCGGCGCACATGGCATCCTCTTTGACGAGCCGTCAAGCCCTTATGAGCCGATTGTGCAGGGCGGCGGCTTCTGCGAACGATGTATGCGAAAATCTCAGGATTTCCTGTTGACCCGGTATCACAAAAAATTTCGCTTGAGCGATCTCAAACGCAAAAGCCACAATCTTATTTCATCATTGATTGATCATTCCACACTCCCTTACTGGAAAGAGTTGAAACTCTTCCGCCTCCACGAACAGAAATATTTTCTTGAGCGCGATGCCGCTTATGCACGAAATTACGCACAAAAAAAAGGAAAGAAAATCCACATCACTTCAAACTTCGTCAATCTTATGCCGAATTATTTCCCGATGGTAAAAACTGTGGATGTCCTCAATTTTGAGTTGGATTACAGTTTTCCCAGCAAGGTCGATCAGTTTCCTTTTTTCCGCATCGCACGAAAACTGGCAGGCGACAAGCCGGTAACGGCTGTGCCGCCGATTTTTGCGGCGGAGATATACCGCAACAGGGAGAGACTCGGCTATCCCACCGATCAGATGATGGCATATTTCCTGTGTGAGGCGGCAGCGGCAGGCGGCTCTTTTCAGATTCCTTATTCCTGCTTCACACTCGGCGGCAAAGGGGCATATTATCCATGCGAAAAAACAATAAAATCAATCACAAAATACACTGAATTTCTTCACAACAAGGCGCATCTGATTTCACCGATTGGCACTGCGCCGGTTGGGGACACTGTTGTAATTCTTTCCTGGCTGTCATACTTCTGGAGCGAGAAGCGGGCAAACCAGCCGGGCAGTCATTTCCAGTCTTTCCTCGGCGCCTGCCGCCTGCTCAACAACCTTAAAATCCTTTACGATGTTTCCATCCTCGGCGATGACGATATTGTCCCTTCCATCAACAGCGAGTTTGACAGAAAGACAGTCATTCTACCCCATGTCTTTTCGCTCACAGATGAACAGATGAAAATGTTTTACAATTTTATTGAAGAAGGCGGGCGAGCCCTGATACTCGGCGATTTTGCTCAATACGATGGTCATTTAAATAAATTCCAAAGACACCATTTCAAGAAGTTAAAAACAGGCATAAACCACATCGGAAAAGGTTTGGTGGTAAATATCGGCTGGGACATCGGCAGGGAATACAGATGGATGCGGCGCGAGAGCGACCGCGCAGAATTCCGCCGCCTTCTTGCACCGCTGAAGTTACAGCAAACTATTGAATTAAACGCACCAATAGATACACTTGCCGCACTTTATCAGAAGAAAGACAGATTTGTCCTGCATCTTTTGAATCAGCAATTTGATATACGGATAGGAAAATTTCACGGATGGAAAAACATCAAAATATTACTTAACACGAAGAGAATGAAAAAAGCGAGAATTCTATTCCATTCGCCTGAGATGGACAGCAAACCAGTGAAAATAAAAAATGAAAACGGCAAATTCTTCATCCCAGAGATAAAAATTTACGGACTGCTTGAAATACTATGCTGAAAAGTTTAAGAAAAACACAAAAGTTTAAACAGATTCTTACTCAAATTACTGATGCTGACACCGTTCGCACTTTCAGCCGTATCTCGCTGGATGTTGTTCAACTTCTTTTGAAACATCCTGATCTTCTACTCCTGCCTGAAGTTCTGAAGGCGAGCAGCGAATCAAACGGATTGAAAAGGCAGACAGGTTTTATTGCCTTCACAGATAAAAACAAAATTTTGGTAACAATTCTCACCGCACATGATAACGGCAGAATAAAAAGTCTGAAAATTTCAGAACCTTCAGAGGAAATAATGAAAATGTTTCGCAAACTTAAAAATATTTCAACTGAAGAATTTCATTTTATGCTTGAAGAGAAAATGGGCAGGCTTCGCACTGTAAGCGTTATTGAAATTAATGCGCTGAAAAACATTCTGCACGCGGGAAATGTAAGGAAGGACAAAGTTTTTAATACTTACTTGACATTGATTGATGAATTGAAAAAAGGCAGAATAATTCTTTCCCCGATGAATCCTTATCTTGATTTAATGCTTGAGGTGGACAGCGAAGACCTCGCACTGAAATTTATTCTTCCACTTGATTTTCCATAATTTTATAGGGGCGCGACATGCCGCGCCCTCTTGGGCAGGGCAAGCCCTGCCCCTACATTTTATTTCTATAGGTAACGGGATCAGGGAGACCTGCTTCGCGGAAACCTTTAAGCCGCAGGAGGCAGGAATCGCAGCGCCCGCATGCCCTGCCTTTTTCGTCTGGGTCATAACAACTGTGCGTGAGTGAATAATTCACTCCGAGTTCAATGCCGGTTTTAATAATTTCACCTTTGGTCAAATTGATGAGCGGCGTGTGAATATGAAATTTGCCGCCGCTTACACCTGCTTTAGTCCCTAAATTTGCCATGCGTTCAAAGGCGCTTATATATTGCGGGCGGCAATCGGGGTAGCCGCTGTAATCAATGGCATTCACGCCGATGAAGATATCATAGATATTGAGCGATTCTGCCCATGCGAGAGCCAGCGATAGGAATATGGTATTGCGTGCTGGAACATAAGTTGTAGGAATATCTAAATGTTGAGTTTTGAGTTTTCTGTTTTTCGGGACTCTCTGTTTTGAGGTAAGTGCGGAGCCGCCGATCGGGCGCAGATTTAGAGGAATAACGAGGTGTTTCTCCACGCCGAGCGCGGCAGCGGCACGCTGCGCCATCCGCACTTCCCGGTGATGACGCTGTCCGTAATCTATCGTGAGCGCATAAACCTCATAGCCCTCCGATCGTGCTATGGCAAGCGTCGTTGTGGAATCAATTCCACCGCTTGCGAGGACAACCGCCTTTTTTGTTTTTTTTGTTCCTTTATTCACATCTTTATTAAATACAAAATCATTGAAAAATGCAATGTTATTGCAGGGCGCACAACCTTGCGTCCCTTACATCTGTGTAATCTGCGAAATCTGCGGATAAAAATAATATTAAAAATCAAATAAATCTACATCAAAGAACCAATCGTTTCCTTCACGATCTTAACCGCTTCAGGATGCCACATAATCAGAATGTCCGCGCCACCAAGCAGATAGGTAGTCGCCCCCAACGCTTCCCACATAATGCCGCGATTTTTGGTGTCCCCCCACTCGGGGAAATCCGCCTCGGGCGCTTTCGCTTCCTTGCAGCGCCAACTTTCTGTGCTCATTACGCACAGCATCGGCATCGCAAGCATCTTATCGCCGCCGAGACCGGCAATCCGCGAGCGTTCCATTATTGAATACGCATATTCCAATCCGTAACCAAGCCCGCCGTTCGTCGGATACATCACCAGACGCTCAAAGCCGATCCCCATATCCGTGGCAAGTATGTTTACCTGCTTTGCGATGTTGATGTCAAGCGGCGATTCGCCGATTATGTTATGCCCGTCTGCAATGGCGGATGCCACGATTGTTTTGTAATTCTTTTCCTTTATGTTGCCGATGAGGCACCGTTCGCCCGCGGCAGCCTGGCTGACCTGCGGCAGAACAGCGTTGTCCTTCTCATCGTGACCGCTGCCGAGGATAATAAGCGGCACGCTTATTGCCGATAGAACACTTTTCACGACATCAACTGCGTGTTTTGCGTCCTTATCGCCCCAATCAGGGTGCGTGCCCTGAAGCCGAACCGCTATCATCTCCGCACCGAACTCCTCCACACACTTCTTAGCCCATTTTGAGGGGTCGCCTGCAACATTACCGTATATCTTCGTCAACTCCTCTGCCCAATCCTCACCGGGCGATATATCCCACACCTCCATCGCCACTACCGGCTTGTTCGGCATCTGCCCCTCGTCAAGAAGATACGGCAGTGTCGTCTCGCCGCCGATTTTTACAATAGAGGTTCGTGTGCCGCCTTCTTCATTCGTTGCGCCAATCACGACCTCCGATACAGGGCAAGTCCATTTATCACGAACGAGTTCAAC
>JBFMBQ010000238.1:0-6511 GCA_040755115.1 bacterium | reverse complement strand
AACCTTGCCGAGCCGCTCAAACGACCAGTCTATTGAATAGTTCTTTATGTGAGTGTCTATCTCGCCAAGATTCTCCCGCACCTTCGCAACAGCCTCGCGCAGATACTTCATATCATCATCGGTTATGCCCTCCTCTTGAGCGCGCATCCCGATAATTTCCTCCATTCCACTCTCATCGGCATCAAGTAAGTAAAGTGCCTGCATAGCAACGACTCTGGCTTTAGTGCGCGACATTTTATTTCCCTAAATAGTTATTTATAAATTTTTTCAGGAATTCGCGATCATCAATAATGCGACCGACAAGATACCCCAGCACAGCGAGCACGACCACGAAGACGGTCTTGAAGAAACCGACTGTTACTATCAGCAGCGCAATAAGCGCGAAAATAACCGAGAATATTATTTTACCCCGCTGGCGTGTGAAAAAGTTCCAGTCTTCCATTTTTATCTTAAATTAGAACCACAGATGAACACAGATTTACACAGATGCAGGGGCGCACGGCCGTGCGCCCTTACAACTTCATGCACCCTTGCCTGTTGGGAGATTCTCTACACGCACATCCACCGTCTCAAGTTCTATTCCGAGAAAATCACGAAAATGCTCCCTGACGCTCTGGTTCAATTTCTGCGTGAATTCCTGAACGGGATGGTGAAGCAAATCCACCTGAACATTCATAGTAACGCTCAACTGTTCTCCCCGCCGGCGGAAACTGCTTTTTGCGAACTTGCCCTGCGGCGCCTTCTCGCGCACGATACCTTCAAGGACATGATCAAGCGTCGCCTGTGTTGCGGTGAGCACGCCGCCCTCGCCTTTTGAAAGGACGAAGGCTTTCTCACCTCTGCCGAATATCAGCAAGAACAAGCCCCGCAGAGAAAGTATTAAAAATACGACCGCACCGGCGAAAATTTCAATCCTTCCTGTGGTGTCATCAAGGAAACCTGCCGCTGCATCAAAAAATTCACTGAATAATTCTGGTCGGAAAACGCTGTAGATAAGAAACGCCGATACAACAAAAATGATAACATCAAACAGCAGCCCGATAAGAACGAACAATGCCCTCATGTTTTCTCAGCCTCCGCAGAGCGCGCCTCCGGAAACTTGATGTCCACCACATGCACATTAACCGCCTTGACCTTTTTGCCCGTCTGCGCCTCAACTTTTTCCTGCGCGACCGCCTGCACCTTCTTCGCCACCTCCACGAGGTTCACACTATAGTCCATTATCATAAATAAATCCAGAACGCAGGCGTTCTCTTCGGGCAGTCTTTTCACTTCTATCCCTTTGGAATAATCCCGCTTGCCGGTGGCTGCTTCTTTCAGCCCTACAAAGATACCGCCGCGCATGCCGACGACCCCCTCCACTTCCAATGCGGCAGCGCCTACTATTGAACGGATCACTTCATCGGAAATGTCAACCTCGCCGAGCATGTCATTCCCTTTTTCGCTTGTTTCCATCGTATCACCATCCCATACTTGTTCTCAGAGTCGTACTTTATCAAGAACCACATCAGAGATTTTATCAGGAAAAGCATCGTTGATCAAATAGGAACTGGACTTGTGTAAATTTAAATGCAGGACTTCAGAATATGCTATAGAAACACGAATGTTCATGCTTTTCAGTCATCCGGTCACGGTTGCGCCGCTAAAATCGGGACTCGCAGTTCGGATTTCGTAGTTTGGGTTGTTATTTTTATCTTTTATCCGAACTGCGAACTACGAATACCGAACTACGATTCTAACCGCGCAACCGTTAAACGACACCTTGTCTCGGCTGCGGACAAGCCGCCATGATTTTACATTAAAGATTTAAATATCTTTGCCGATATAAGCAACGGGTTATTATGTCTTCAGCTAATAAAAGCACATTATTTGCTGTTGAACAAATGCGGCAGATAAATTTCACATCTGCACAGCATTATGAACGGGTGAGTTCAAGTTTGAGAATCAATAGAGGGGCGGATGATCCATCTGGACTGGCGATAACAGCAGGTATGAAGGCGCGCATACGAGGGATGCATGTCGCCCTCCAGAACCTCCAGGATACACACAACATGCTGTCCACAGCCGACCGGGTTGTTTCGCAGACATGGCAAACGGTCTTTCGCATGCGTGACCTCACTGTCAGGGCGGCGAACGAGGCAACGCTCACTACCGACGACAGACTCCGAATACAGGATGAAATCAATAAACTTCGCGATGAACTATCGCGCCAGCCGACAGTTACAACATTCAACACAAAGCATATTCTTTCCCCGGAAGGTGCCCCGTCAACTCACAACTTTCCTTCAATAGAAAACGGAAACCTCACCGTTACCGAAAACACGGTGCTGGCGGGAACCGAGTTCTATGAGAACCTGAAAACAAGAATGATCAACATGATCCCCGGAGCACTTGAGATCGTTCACGGTATGCTCGGCATCCCCGCGGGCGATACACTTCAAATTCAATTGCATTTTGAGGATCCGATATTTGCCAATCCGTTTGAAAGCATCAGGGTGTCAACTCCGAATGCAAATACAATCATGTTTAAGATTAATCTCGGCTTTTTCACAATCCAGCCGCCATTGACATTTCCGATCTTCGGGACAGGCGACGAATCGGCAATGCCCCCTGAAATGGCGTTCGTTTACAATATGGCACAAGGCGTTACAGCCCTGACAGGCGTAAACCTTACCAGTGTGAGCGACAAATGGGCGATAGTGGGCTACAGCATCTATCAGGCGCGCGGCATAGACCGCATCATTGAATGGAACCCGGCCGCAGTAACTGCCGCTGTCGCCGGAAGCCTGACTTCCAGTCCATTCTCTCCGATAAATCCACTGACAGGAACAGGGTTTCAGCAATATGCCGAAACCGGACTTGCCTTTCAATACATTTCGGAAAATTATGGCAACGACAAAATCCGGGAGATACTGCAATACGCAGCCGACGGCGACAATTTTCAGAACGCAGTATTGAAAAGTCTGCCCGATTTCGCATCATTCAATAATTTTGAAGCAGCCGTTGACGCATGGAGCCTTGATTACATTAACAACGGCAGGTGGAATAACATCACTAATGCCCTTGGCCGCACACTTTCCCATCCGAGAACCGATAGCCCTCAAAAACTCACCAATTCCCATATCGGACCCGCCCCAACAAGTAAACTCCAGATTTCACTCCCATGGGTAACAGGCGGCGTATTGGATTACCTCGCCATGATTGATGTCCGTGATACGGAAAGCGCGCATCGTTCGCTTGAAACATTCAATCCCGCACTGGCGCATCTTGCAGATATTCAGGCAAAAATCGGAATTACTGAAAAACGAATCTTCCATATTATAAATGATGTCAGTAATGAGCAAATCAACCAAATTGCCGCTAAATCGCGGATAGAAGACGCAGATATTGCGCAGGAAACTATAGAAATGATCAAGACCGCAATAAAATCTCAAACAAACAAGATAGCGATTATGAACAGCGACCTCTTTGAACGAAACACTTTATCGCTCCTCACAATGCAGTAAATCCCGGATTAAATCGCAATAACAAAGTCTTGTTACAACTTATTATTGTTTTACCCTTTCAACATAGGAATGTGTGCGGGTGTCAATCTTTATCTTTTCGCCCGCCTCAACGAACAACGGCACCTGAATGACGGCGCCAGTTTCAAGGGTAGCGGGTTTTGTTACGAGTCCCACAGTATCTCCTTTTGCACCCGGCTCGGCGTATGTGATCTCAAGTTCAACAAAATTAGGCAGGTTCACGCCGATAATTTCGGTATCGTTGAAGACGATACTGATCCTTGCATTTTCCTTGAGAAGATCAACGGCATCGCCGAGCGTGTGCTGCGGCACCTGAACCTGTTCGTAAGTTGAGGAATCCATAAAAACGAAATTGTCGCCGTCGCGGTAGAGAAATTCCATCTCCCTTTCCTCAAGACGGATTTTCTCCACCTTCTCGCCAGCCCTGAAGGTCCTCTCAATGACCGCCAAAGTCCGCAGATTTTTTAATTTCGTGCGCACAAACGCAGGACCTTTTCCGGGCTTTACATGCAGAAATTCAATCACTTCAAATATGTCATCACCGACACCTATCACAATACCGTTCTTCAGATCGTTTGTCGTTATCATCGGACGCCTTTCTTCATTATGCTTTCCTTAATCTCTTTCACTTTCCAAAGCCGCACCGGCATTTCCTTCCCCTTAAGCGATTTATCCCCCATATCTTCAACAACAACATATTCTTTCACAAGTTCGTAAGTTGAGTCGCTTATGACAATCTCGCCAGCCATCGCCTGCTGCTGCAAACGCGATGCAACATTCACGCAATCGCCAATGGCTGTATAATCTTTGCACAAGCCCGAACCAAAGGTCCCTACAATCACTTCCCCTGTGTTCACACCGACACCAAGATATATCGGCATCTGCCCCTTCTTCCGGATAATAAGGTTTATGGCTTCAACCGCGTGAATCAGTTCCACAGCAGCACAAATCGCCCAGAATGGGTGATCATGCAAATCATCATCTATGTTGAAGAACACTAAAACCGCATCACCTATAAATTTATTTATCTTGCCTTTGAATTTCAACATTACTCTATCAACTAAATTGTAAAAATTGTTTAACAACGAAGATAGTTCCGGCAGCGAAAGTTTCTCCGCCAAACCGCTGAAACCTCTGATGTCGGTGAAAAGGATTGATATTTGTTTCTTCTCTAAACTCATATCGCCGTCTTTTTGACAGCGGCTCATCTCCTCAACCGCCGATCTGCTCATGAACTGCCCCATCTGTATTTTCACTCGCTCTGCGGGATTAATTTGTGCGAGAACTTTCATACATGAATTCATCTTCTTGACCAATCCGATTTTTCCAGCGATCTCCACCGCATCTGAAAGCGCGGCTTCCGCCTGTTTCTTATTTCCAATATCGCGCAGTAAAAGCGCGAACTCGTAGCAGGTATCAGCCAGTTCGGCGGTCTTGTCGCTGTAATTTCTCTGGATGCGGATACTGTCCTCAAAGCATTGTTGCGCCTTCTGCCAACGCCTCGCATCCTTACAATCACGCAATACGACGCCGCGCGCTGACAGTTCACAGGCGGTATCCAGCGGTGAGCGAATTGTGTTGATAATGTCTCTTGCCATAGCGCAACACTCTATTGCCGTATCTGCATTCCTCAGCCCGGATTCGCACAAACTGAGTTCCAGCAGCGCATGCGCTTCCATTCGCCTGTCTTTCACTTGAGCGAACAGCGCCAGCGAACGCTTTAAAGTATCTGCCGCCGAATGCAGATGCCCGTTCAATCTCTTTACTTTCCCAAGATAATAATATGAATATGCCAGTGACCTCTGATCCTTGCTGTGCCTGAGTATCTCAAAATCCTTTTTGAGCAGCCTCTCGGCTTCATTATACTCTTCCAAAAGAATGCAAATTTTCGCCCGTTCACGATATACCTGCGGCAGTACAGACTTATTCCCAAGTTGCTCAAGAAGAAAAATCCCTTCGTCTATATAAAACAGGGCGCTCTCCGTATCTCCTGTATTTAAAAAGTTATGCGCCCTGCTTTTATAGGTAAGCGCAATCTCGCAATTGGCACTGTTCTTTTCAAACACATCAAGCGCACAATTGAAATTGCGTTCTGCAAGCGCGAACTGGTTGGATTCAGCGTAAAATTCCCCAAGAAAGCGATAGGCGTCTCCGCACGGCAATGCGTGTGGCTGCCCGCTCAACTGGTCTATGATCTGTTGACAATCACGAATCGCATCTTCCTTTTGTCCCTTTTTCCAATTTATAAGACTTACCCATGCATTGATGAAAGCACGCAACAGTTGAGATTGATCGTCACTTATATCCGATGATAAAATACACAGTGCTTCATCGTAATACTTCAATCCCTGTTCATCATCACCGCAGTCCGATGAATTCAAGCCCAGATAATAATATCCTTCTGCGGCAACGCAGAGCGCCCCGTTTTTCCTTGCCGATTCAACAATTTCCTCCAGCATCTTATTCGCCGTTGAATAATCTTTTTCCTTTGAATATATCCTTGCCGTTCCCAGGAAGGCTTTAATGGACAGGATTGAATTTCCCGCGCGCTCTCTCTCCTGTATTGTCCTTGCCTCCTCGTAAAAACCTGCCGCTGAATTCCATCTTCCCTTTACCTCAAGAATAGTCGCCGCGTTGAGCAGGCTCTCACAGTAATTCTCAATTATTGTAAAGGTTTCCTTAAGGTTGTGAATCTTGTTTAACTTGCCATATAATATCAACGCTGAGGAAAAATCATACCTGTTCTCATAAGCCTTTGCGCTGTCAAGGAGAAACCGATTCATTGATTTGCTCAATTGATTTGATTGATCAGTTTCTCCCGCCTCTTTTAACAATTTCGCTTTCTCAAAAAGTGCATCCGCTTTAAGAAGAGTTTCATAAAGGGTAAGAGAATCCCTGCCCAATATATTTATTGCCTTTGAAAAGAGTGTATCGGCATGATCGTTTTTTGACACTCTAACCGCAAAGATACCCCCGATGTAATATAT
>JBFMBQ010000237.1:0-8323 GCA_040755115.1 bacterium | reverse complement strand
GCGAGCGATCAGGAAGCCCATGCATCCACCGAAGGCAGTGCCGATTGTCAACGCTGATGACATTGCCAGAAGCGGGTGCACGCCATGCATCTGCACGAGCGTTGCGATGAATATACTCGTAAAACCGATCATCGCGCCGACTGAAAGGTCAATGCCGCCCGACAGAATAACAAGCGTCATCCCGAGCGCGGTCAGTCCTAAAAAGGCGTTGTCATTGAGGAGATTTATGAAAACATGAAGTGAAAAAATTCCCGGATACGCTGCCGACGCGCCAAGATACAGGAGCGTAAAAACGACAGTGGTCGCCAGAATGGAAATGTGTTTCCTGATCATTAAATTAGTGCCCTTCGGGCGATTAAAATGAACCACAGATGAACACGGATATACACAGATGCAGGGGCGACCGGCCGGTTGCCCCTACATTTTGCGTCGCAGAATCACTTTCCTGAATTCTTCCGATTGCAGCAGGAACACCGCCAGCGCCGCCAGTGCCTTGACGACAAGCGCAAATTCCACAGGGACATTCTGCGCACGGATTGTTGTAGTCAGCGTCTGGATTATGAGTGCCCCGACTATTGAACCCGCAAGTGAAAACCGCCCGCCAGTCAGCGCAGTTCCTCCGATCACCACCGCAAGAATGGCGTCAAGTTCGTAATACAATCCTGCGTTGTTGGCGTCGGCTGCCATTATATCCGTTGCAATTATCACTCCAGCCATACCCGCCCATAAACCGCTGATCGTATATACAAGTATTTTTATCACTGTAACATTGATCCCAGCGTATCTGCTCGCAGTTATGTTGTTGCCGACCGATTCAATGAACAGTCCCATCGCTGTCATACGAGTAAGCGATGAGGTAACAATCAATGCGGCGATTGCGATAGCGATAGTGAACGGAAGTCCCAGAAAATAACCATTCCCTATAAATGCAAACGCAGCACTGTGAAAGGTTATTATCTGTCCTCTGGTCATAAGTTGCGCAATCCCCCTGCCGGCAACCATAAGGATCAGCGTTGAGATGATGGGCTGGATGTTAAATACCGCAACAAGCATCCCGTTCCACATCCCCGCCGCTGCGCATAAAACGAGCACAAGAAACAGAATCTCAAAAATGCCAGAATTTGTGTTTACAATAAGAAGCGCTGTAACCGATCCCGCAATAGCGATCACCGCGCCGACCGACAGATCAACACCGCCGGTAGCGATGACAAGTGTCATCCCAATAGAGACCAGCATTATCGGCGCCGCCTGGTTAGGAATGTCTATCAGATGACCGTACAGACGCCCCTCTGTTACATTTAGATGAAAAAAACCAGGGGTCATCAGCCCGTTGAAGATCAGCAACAAAACTAAAGCAGCGATGGGATAGATCAATCGGACAAGCGCCGGATGCGGATTTGTTTTACGCACCTTCGTGATCCTCTTTCCTTGCAGCGATCATTCTCATTATGGCTGAAAGTTCAAGTTGCGCGCCTGTGAGTTCGCCGATCTTTGCCCCATCTTTTATCACGGCAACGCGATGGCTGTCGCGCACCACTTCCTCAAGTTCGGACGAGATGAACAGAATCGCCATCCCTTCGGCACACAAGGACGCCATGAGTTTTTCAATCTCCGCCCTGGCGCCGACATCCACTCCGCGAGTCGGCTCATCCAATATCAGAAGCCGCGGCGCGGAAGCAAGCCAGCGCGCCAGTATTACCTTCTGCTGGCTGCCGCCGCTCAAGACAGCCACCCTTTTCTCGGCATCAGGTGTCGCTATATTCATCGTTCTGATATATTTCTCCACTAAATCCTGCTGTTTTTTGCGCGGTATTCTGCGCAGCCAGCCCCTGCTCGCCTGCAAAGCCAGAACTATATTCTCTCGCACAGAAAGATCAGGAATGATGCCGGATGTCCTGCGATCCTCAGGGCAGAAGCCCAGTCCATTGTTTATCGCCTTACGCGGCGAATCCAATCTCACAGGCTTGCCATCAATCTCCACGACCCCGCCTTCCGCGAGGTCTATGCCGAACAGCATCCGTGCAATTTCTGACCTGCCGGAGCCTAACAGTCCCGCAAACCCCAGAACCTCGCCAGTTCGTATCTCAATGTCCAGCGGCTTCAAACCCTTTCTTGCCAATCCACTGGTGTGGAGTATGGTTTTTTGTTCGCCTTGCGCAGGTTTTGCGCGGCGCTTCGTATCAATCTCCGCCACTTCAGCGGCATCCTTACCGATCATCTTCGCTACGAGTTCAAACCGCGGCATTGAAGAGGTTTCATATTCCCCGACAAATCTGCCGTTGCGCAGCACTGTAAAACGATCGGCGACTGCATAAGCCTGGTCAAGAAAGTGCGTGATAAAAATGATGCCGATGCCTTCTGAAGCGAGTTTGCGCATTATTGTAAAGAGTTTTTCTACCTCCTGCTCGGACAGACTTGATGTCGGCTCGTCCAGTATCAGCACCTTTGACCTGACCAGAAGCGCCCTCGCAATGGCGGCAAGTTGCTGTATAGCAATTGAATAACTTCCGAGCGGCTGGGTTACATCAATCGCAACATCAAGCCTGCCGAGTTCATCGGTTGCCATCTGACAAATCTTTCTCCAGTCAATCCTGCCGAACCTGATCGGCTGCCTGCCGAGAAAGATGTTTTCTGCGACCGACAGGTATGGAACGAGATTTACCTCCTGGTGTACAGCGCTTATCCCGAGCCTCTGCGCCTCCGGCGGCGTTCGCGGGTCTATCGGTCTGCCTTCAAGCAGTATCTGCCCGCCGTCGCGCCTGTAAACACCCGTGATGATTTTGATCAGTGTGCTCTTACCGGCGCCGTTTTCACCCATAATCGTGTGGATTTCGCCTTGCCGAAGTGTGAAATCCACCCTGTCAAGTGCTTTCATGCCGGGAAAAATTTTGCTCACTTCACGCACCTGAAGCAGCATCAATACCTCCCAGTAGAAATCACAAATAACAAATCCCAAATTCCAAATAAATTCCAATGTTCAAAATACTGCGGAAGATGGTAGATGTAAGACGAAAGATGGTAGATGCAAGATGTGAGACAGATCGTTTCCCGTCTACCATCTCACTTCTCCCGTATTTTATTTGAAATAGGGTATCAATACTTTCGTGTCGGCAGAACTTCTTTCGCCACCGATTGATCAAAAATCTCATCCTTGACCACTATCTTCTTCGGTAATTTTTCACCTGCTAAAATTTTCTCTACTGCATCAAACGCAGCAGGTCCGAGCAGCGGATTACACTCAACCGAGCAGTTGAGTTTTCCCTCAATCATCGCTTCAAATGCTCCTCTCACGCCGTCAATTGAAACGATGATTATGTCCTCGCCTGGCTTTAATCCCGTCTCTTCAATCGCCTTAATCGCCCCGAGCGCCATATCGTCGTTGTGCGCATAAACGGCATCAATCTTCATGCCTTCTGCTTTGGCTGCGCTCAAATAAGTTTCCATTACTTCCTTTCCTTTACTGCGCGTGAAATCGCCTGTCTGCGATTTTGTGATCTTCATTTCGGGATATTCCGCGAGCACTTCCTCAAAACCTTTCTTGCGCTCAATCGCAGGCGCCGCCCCCGGTGTGCCCTGAAGTTCAGCGATGTTGCCCTTGCCGTTCAATTTCTTCGCCAGCCATCTTGCTGCCATCCGCCCTTCCTCCACAAAATCCGATGCGATCAGCGTCTCATAAAGTGTCTCGTCCGATAATTTCATTCCCCTGTCCACAAGAACAACCTGAATACCCGCGCGCTTCGCCTCCTTCAAAACAGGTTCCCAGCCGGTCTCAACCACAGGCGCAATGATAATGGCATCAACACTCTGTGCTATGAAGGCGCGTATCGCCTTGATCTGGTTTTCCTGCTTCTGCTGCGCATCCGAGAATTTCAAATTTATGCCGCGCTTTGCGGCTTCGGAACGGATAGATTCGGTCTCGGCAGTGCGCCACGAACTCTCTGCTCCTATCTGCGAGAAGCCGACCGTGAGTTGCTTTTCACCCGATTTTTTACTGCATGATAGACCTGCGACTGCGATCAGGATGATCATACCGAAAGATAAATATTTTCTTGCTGGGATCATGTTCTTTACACCTCTTTTCATTATTTTTTATCCACGAATTACACTAATTTGCACGAATTATTTTATAGACTTACTTTTTTTGCATACTCCACTGATTCCGACATCAATGTATTGACCCCCGCCGGTCTGCTTGCATGTTACAGCGAGGACATTCTTGCCGTGTTTAATCGCCGCCGCTGCCTCAGCAGCGACAGGGAGAAAATAATAACTTGTAACGAAACCGCTCGCTGTCGCTGCAAGCACACCGTTAATATAAATCTGCGCATCCTCATCGTGATGAACTGATAACAATAACTCGCCGCAGTCGGATTGTGTCCAGTCAAAAGTCTGTCGCAGCCAAATCTGCGGCATGTTCCATATCGTTCTTACCTGCGCTCCCGGCGTTCCGATCATGCCGAAGCCGCCTTCTCCCTTCTGCCAGTTAGAGTCATCAAATTCCAACTTGTTCCATTTTGCGGCAGGCTCCTTCGTGGTGAATCGCCACCTCTGCGCTGTTTGCTCTGATGTCGGTATGAATATTTTTAACTCTTCTTCCTGTGATTTTTCCATCAATTGATATAATTTTGTGCTCTCCGTTGCCATGAGTCCCGCGTCAAATTTCAATACCTCACGATCATAAGTCAACAGACCGTTTACCTCGATCTCAACATCAGTAATTTGCGTGTAGACAGCACCCGACAAGCCCTTCCAGCGGATAAGTTGACCGAGCGGAACAAGCAAATTCTTATATTGCCGCCAGAGTTGCTCCATTCCTTCCATTTTGCGGTAACCCCAGTTTTCGCCGCCCGCTGCCCCGCCAAGCCGCTTCAGTCCTTCCTGCCAAGTGTGCCCTTCAACTGACAGACCAAGCCCGCCGAATTCGCCGAGCACGCCAGCACGCTCTGATTCAATTTCGGGCGATGCAGGTTCGGGATAGTGATGTATGTCCTTTATATCACCCGCCTTCATATCATTCCAGCCGCTTGCGTTGTTGACGAGGCGCGAGGAGTCATAATTTTTTATCCATTCGGTGAGGCGCATGGTGTCATACTGCCCCCACCCTTCGTTGAAGACAACCCACATAACAATTGATGGATGATTGTATAAAGAATCAATCATGCGGCGCATTTCGGTCTCGTGCTGCTCGGCGGATTCCTTCTCGCGGGTTATTTCAACCTCGCCCACGCCCGGCGACCTGTCGCCGCTCGGCATATCCTGCCAGACAAGCAGTCCCAGTTTGTCGCACCAGTAATACCATCGGTCAGGCTCAATTTTTACATGCTTGCGCGCCAGGTTGAACCCGAGCCGCTTGATCGTTTCAATATCATAACGAAGAGCCTCGTCAGTGGGCGCAGTGTAAATGCCATCGGGCCAAAAACCCTGATCAAGCACGCCATACATAAACAACGGTTTACCGTTAAGAAAAATCCGCGGCGTTCCGCTGCTGTCCGTTTCTATGGAGACCTTGCGCATCCCCAGATATGAGGAAATGCGATCAACTGCATCGCCGAAAGGAGAGCCTTCTTTCTCTCTGTGCAATTTTATATTCAGGTCGTAGAGATGCGGGAAATCAGGTGACCATAGTTTCGGCTGTTGATCGGCTGGAAATAATATCTTTATCTTGCTGCCTGGCGACCCCGACCCGCTCAATATCTGGCGGCTCATTCTGTCGTTTTCCGCCGGTGCAACAAGTTCCGCTATCACAATGTAACCCGTTTGCGCGCCAGAAATATCCACCACAACCTCAACGGCACTGTTGTCAACATCAGGCGTTACTTTGATTGACTGAATGTAAGTTTTGGGTACTGGCTCAAGCCACACCGTCTGCCAGATGCCCGTCGTGGGGGTATACCATATTCCCTGCGGCTGCTGAACCTGTTTGCCGCGCGGCTGCGCGCCTTTGTCTGTGGGGTCCCAGACACGCAAAACTATCTCCTGCTGACCTGATGATGTCAGAACTTCCGTAATATCCAGTGTAAAAGAATCATAACCGCCCTTGTGCCCTCCGATCCGCGCGCCGTTGACCCATACCGCTGTTTCCCAGTCAACCGCCCCGAAATGCAGGAGGATATGTTTGCCCTCCCACGATGCAGGCACATCAAATGTGCGGCGATACCACAAGCTTTGATCCTCGCTCACAGGTTTCACTACGCCCGATAAGGCAGACTCAACAGGAAACGGAACCAGAATCAATCCATCAAAGACTTCAGGCCGTCCCGCATCGCTGGAACGAATCGCATACTCCCATAATCCGTTAAGGTTAAGCCATTCTCCTCGCATCATCTGCGGACGCGGATACGCAGGCAGCACATTATCAGGCGTAACCTCCTTTGTCCACCGCGTCATCAGCGGGCTTTCTACAGACTTCCAGTCAGCCGCATAAACGCAGGTAAAATTCAAGAGCATCATTACCGCTGTTATAAGATAAAAACTCAGAACGCAATTTTTTGTGAAACGAATCATAGTTTTTCTCCGTTCATCTTAAAGTGAATTTCGCGATCTTCTTTTTTTCCCCTCGTGCGAATGTTCGGAGTTAATTTAAGTTGTTAAATCTTTTTGCTTTTATCATATATATAAAATCCGCGCCCTGTTTTTCTGCCCAAGTAGCCGGCGTTCACGAGATTTCGCAGCATATTGCGCGGCGCATATCGCTCGCCGTAAACTTTTGCAAGCGCCTCGCGCACATAGAGCGTTGTGTCCAGTCCTGTGTAATCGTTCGTTTCAAATGGTCCCATCGGATGTCCGAATGCAAGTCGGCATGCCTTGTCAATGTCTTCCATTGTTGCAATCCCTTCCTCCAGAATCCGCTGCGCCTCGTTCGCCCACAGCGAGATCAGGCGCGTGGTGATAAAACCCGGAGTATCCTTGAGGCAGACTACCGTCTCCTTGCCGAATTTTTTCGCCATATCAAGTATGATCTCAACCGTTTCATCTGATGTGTCCAGCCCGCGGACAACCTCTATAAGTTTCATCATCACAGGCGGATTGAACCAGTGCGTGCCGATTACCTTGTCGCGCCTTTTCGTTGCCGATGCAATCGCCGTGACGCTGAACTGCGATGTGTTTGTTGCTAAAATCGTATGCGGCGGACAGAATTCATCAAGTTCTTTGAATATTTCCTTTTTCAATTCCAGGATTTCAGGCGCCGCTTCAATCACGACATCTGCATTGCCCGCCGCCTCTTTCAAATCCGTGGTCGTTGTGATTCGTTTCAGCGTTTCTTCCGTCTGTGCTTCTGTGAGTTTCTCTTTCTTGACGAACCGCTCAAGACTTTTTCTAATATTCTCAACTCCTCTGTCAAGAAATTTTTGTTCAATGTCCCTGAAGATGACATCAAAGCCGGTGGTCGCCGCAACCTGCGCGATGCCGTGCCCCATAACGCCTGCGCCTAAAACGGAAACTTTTTTGATCTCCATTTTTATCCCCCTGTTTTTAATTCAAAATTAATTCTGTCGCAAAAGGATGTCTTTTGTTATTCGGTTGCGGTTGCGCCGCTGGAATCGTTGTTCGTCTTGCGGTTTTTGGTTTTTTCCCGATTACCAAATTACGATTACCGATTCGAGCCGCGCAACCTTTCGACGAAATACAAAATACTTTTTACAATTGTATCAAAATTGTTTTTTTACAATCCCATCGTTCTCACGATGATTTCCTTCATAATTTCAGTTGTGCCCCCCGCAATCGTGCTCATCCTCGCATCGCGGTAGAAACGCTCTATCGGATACTCGCGCATATAGCCGTAGCCGCCGAAAATCTGCGTTGCTTGATAGCAAACTCTGTTGACCAGTTCAGCGGTATAATATTTTGACATAGCGATTTCTCGGCGGCAGTCTTCACCCGCATTGAATTTTGCCAGGCAGTAATAGGTCAATTGCCGTGCCGCCTCTATCTCGGTCGCCATCTCCGCTACCCTGTGGCTTATCACCTGAAACTTGCTGATCGGCTGCCCGAAGGCAACACGGCTCTTTGCATACTCAACCGCCATGTCCAGCGCCGTCTGCGCCCTGACAACATTCCCAAGCGCTGCGACAAGCCGCTCCTCCTCAAAATTCTTCACTATCCCGTAAAACCCTTTCCCCTCCTCGCCCAGAAGATTCTCTTTAGGCACACGCACATCCTCAAAGATCAATTCCGCTGTTCCCGATGCATGACATCCCATCTTTTTCAGTTTTTTCCCAACCGAAAATCCGGGCATCTTCTTTTCTACGATGAAAAGGCTTATGCCTTTATAGCCGGCGCCTTTGGCGGTGCGCGCCGCAAGCGTTATCTGGTCGGCAAATGT
>JBFMBQ010000236.1:0-22866 GCA_040755115.1 bacterium | reverse complement strand
TGGTCCGTTCAGCATAATTGAGAAAGGAACGGTTATCGGAGAAGGGACGGTTATACATAGTAATGTTGAGATAAAGGAAGGAACACATATAGGAAGGAATTGCGAAATTCATCATGGCGCAGTGTTAGGGGGTATTCCACAAGATATAAAGTTCAGGGGCGAAGAGAGTTATTTAAGGATTGGTGATGGCGCCCAGATTCGTGAATATGTAACATTGCATCGGGCATCAGGGGAGGGTGAGCATACAATAGTCGGTGAGGAATGTATGTTGATGGCTAATTCGCATATAGGGCACAATTGCAGGGTAGGCAAACAGGTTGTGCTGGCGAATCTTACAGCGCTTGGCGGCTTTGTAACTATAGGCGACTATACTTTTATAGGTGGTCTGACAGGCATCCACCAGTTCGTAAAAGTCGGCGAATATGTTATGGTCGGAGCCGCAGGGGCTGTTTTTGAAGATGTACCGCCTTTTATGATGACCAGCGGCGGTTACCGTTCCCCCGTGTGCGGACTTAATATTGTCGGGCTGCGCCGCGCGGGCTTTTCACCCGAAATTATCAGCGAATTGAAGAAGGCATACCGCCTTATATACAAATCAGATAACAGCAAGGAAAAAATCATAGAAACTTTGAGCACTGAATTTTCAGGACACGAAACCATCCGCAGCCTTATCAGTTTTCTCAAAGCAAGCGAGCGGGGCATATCAAGAAGTGTCTCAAAACCTTCATAATGAAGGAGGATTTTATGAGAATCGGCATAATCGGCGTCGGTAAAATGGGCAGCAGCCATTTAAGAATTTTCAGCCAGTTGAAGAATGTTGAAATAATCGGCATAGCGGATATTAACGAGACATTAGTGCGGGGTTTGGCGGCGGAGTATAAAACCCGCAGTTTCAACGATTATCGTCAACTCCTTGAGTTAAAGCCCGATGCAGTGAGCGTTGTAGTGCCGACTTCACTTCACAAAGTTGTCGCAATTGATGCGCTTGAGGCTGGCTGCCACATACTCGTTGAAAAACCAATTTCAAGCACACTTGAAGACGGAAAAGAAATAGTTACTAAAGCACATAAACTCGGCAAAAAACTGCTTGTAGGACATATTGAAAGATTCAACCCCGCGGTGAATATTCTTAAAGAGATTATTGAGGACGGCGTGCTCGGAAGCATTGTTTCAATTTCCTCGCGGCGCGTCGGTCCATATCATCCGAGAATTACGGATTCAGGCATCATCCTTGATCTTGCACCCCACGATATTGATGTTATTTCTTATCTCTACGCAGACCGCGTGCGCGAAGTTTATGCCATAGCGGGCAAGGCGTTCCACAGCCAGGAAGACCACGCCACGCTGATGTTGAAATTCCGCCGCGGCATGGCGGGAGTGATTGAGACCAGTTGGCTGCCGCCGCACCGTGTCCGCAAACTGAATGTGGTGGGTGATTATGGCGTGGCATCGCTTGATTTCATAGAACAGCGCGTGGTGGTTTATGATAAGAACTGGGCGCGTGAAGCAAATGTAAGCCGTCAGGAACCACTGCGCAATGAACTTGAATACTTTGTAAAACTCATTAACAACGGAGAGCCGCCGCTTGTAACCGGTGAAGATAGTCTTCACGCCCTCACCGTTGCGCTTACGGCTGTGGAATCGTATCGCACCGGCAAGGTGCTTAAAATTTCACTGTCTCCGGTTGCAGAGCCGCATGTCCGCACAACTCCCCTCAAGGCTGTGCAGAAACAGTAAAACAAATCACAGAACCACGGAACCGCTGAATTCACGGATAGAGCAACTTATATTTTATAATCTCCCCATTATTGCAGTATTGATTAATAATTGTGCTGTAACAGATGGAGTAATCTTTGTTATATAATTAGAATATCAACGGCAACAGGCTCAACACATACAAACGATATGCCTAAAAAAATTTTTATCTGCGCTGGTGAGATTTCGGGCGACAATCATGGCGCAGCGCTTGTGCGCGCAATCAGAGAGATTGAACCGGACATTGAATTTGTGGGCATCGGCGGCAACCGAATGAAAGCCGCCGGCGTCCGCCTCATTTATAATTCCACGGACTGGGGAACAGTCGGTTTTTTTGAGAGCGTCTCCCGTTTCCCGCGTCTTTATCCGGTTCTGCTCAAGATGCACAGAATCTTTTCAAGGGAAGCGCCTGCACTCTTCGTTCCGATTGATTACCGCTTCTTCAACTTGAAACTATGCCGCATCGCACACTCTATCGGGATTCCGATTGTATATTTTTTCGCCCCTGTATCCTGGTTCGGAAGCGGAAAGAAGCGGTTTGAGGAACTGGCAAAATATGTGAATCTTTCTCTCCTGTGCCTGCCGTTATCTTTCAAGGAATATGATGAAGCGGGCGCACGGTGGGAATATACAGGACATCCGCTTGTAGATATTGTTGCGCCAACGATGGAGCGTGAAGAGTCGCTGAGTTTTTTCGGTTTGGGTACGGGTAAAATAACCATCGGTCTGATGCCGGGCAGCAGGACTCACGAGATACGCCGATTGCTCCCGATTTTCTGCCGCGCTGTTGAAAGACTCGCGCGTGATGTTCCCGGATCGCAGTTTATACTTTTATCTGCCGATCCGGCATTAATACCCCTTATACGCCGAATTGTGAAAGACTGTCCTATCGCAATCGCCGAAAGCCATGCTTACGATTTTATGAACATAAGCGATCTTCTCTTGGTGTGTTCCGGCACTGCCACGCATGAGGCAACACTGATGGAAAAACCCATGATCATTACATACCGTGTCTCCGCTCTTACCGCCATACTTGCGCGGTCAATGATGGAGATCAAATTTATCGGACTGCCGAATATTCTGGCGAACGAATTCGTTGTGCCGGAACTTGTTCAGGAGAAATGCACACCCGACGCAATAGTTGCCGAAGCACACCGACTGCTTGCGGACACTGAAGAGCGATTGAGGATGAAGAAAAAATTACAGGAGGTAAAAATTTTACTTGGCTCACCGGGTATGCTTCATCGTGCGGCAGAGTTTGTCGTAGATGCCGTGAATGGCAAGTGGCATAATCATAAGAAAAGGGTGTAGGGGGATGTGGAATAAAAAAAATAGAATTACGGGAAAATAATTGATGTTAAAAGCAATAAAAAAGAATAAAAGCGAAACATCGGTGAAAAGACAGACGGCGCGTCGGTTGTATTCCTATATATTCCGCTATAAGCGGATGCTCATCAGCGGACTCATCTGCATGGTAATCTGCACGCTGCTGGCGCAGGCGTCGCCGCTCATAATCAAGTTCCTCATTGATTTTGCGCTCCAACGAAGGAGCACAGACCTGCTGGCGCTGCTGAGCATCGGCATCATATTGCTTTATGTGGTTAACGGCATATTTATGTTTTTGCATTCATATATGATTGCTTATGTCGGGCAGAAGACGATAGAAGAACTGCGCAACGAAGTTTACAATCGGCTTCAATCGCTTGACCTGCGCTTTTTTGAGAAGCGCCGAACGGGTGAACTTATGTCGCGCATAACCAACGATGTGTCCGTGATCCAACTGTTCGTAAGCGCAGGAGTGGTTGACCTGATAACTGTTCCAATAGGACTTGTGGCGGGATTTTCAGTGATCGTTTATCTCAGCGCGAAACTGACACTGTTAGCCTTTGTGTGCATGCCTTTTGTGGCGTTTCTTATCTCCGCAGCCGGCAGGAAGATGAAAAAGGTGAGCACGCACATGCAGGTAAAACTTGCGGACATCAGCACGATACTTCAGGAGACGCTTTCGGCGATCCGGATAGTGAAATCGTTCTCAATGGAGGATTACGAGATAGAGCGGTTTCAGAAGGAAAGCCGCCAGAGTTTTCTCGTTACAATGAAGGGAATGAAAATCCGTGCTGCGCTCGCACCTGTTGTGGAAATTCTCGGCGCGGCTGGACTGGCTATGGTCTTCTGGATCGGCGGCCGCGATGTCGTTCTCGGCACGCGAGATTTCATCACCGGCAAGGTGCTCACCGCCGGCGACCTCGTTGCGTTTCTTTTCGCCCTGAACATGATTTATGTGCAGTTCCGCAAGTTCAACAACATATATCTCACGCTGCAACAGTCCTATGCGGCGGCGGAGCGGCTTTTTCAGGTTATGGATATACATGCAGAGATAACCGAGAAACCGGATGCCGTAACCCTGCCGTCCGTAAACGGCGATGTCAGGTTTGAGCATGTTTATTTCGCTTATGACCCCGGAGAAATGGTATTGCGTGGAATCAACATAATAATAGAACCCGGCACTCTTGTGGCGATTGTGGGTGCGAGCGGTGCGGGCAAAACCACATTTGTGAATCTCATACCGCGGTTTTATGATGTAGCGGAGGGCAGGATAATGATAGATGGCTATGATGTGCGCGATGTAAAGATCGCCTCATTGCGGGAGCAGATGGGGATAGTGCCGCAGGAGACAATACTGTTCAGCAGCACGGTAGGAGAGAACATTTCTTACGGTAAGCGCGGCGCAACGCAGAGCGAGATTGAAGAGGCGGCGCGCGCAGCGAACGCCCATGAGTTCATACTGGCGCTTCCCAACGGCTATGATACTGTGGTGGGAGAGCGCGGCGTGAATCTATCAGGCGGGCAGCGGCAGCGGATTGCCATCGCCCGCGCTATCCTGAAAAACCCGCGCATCCTCATACTTGACGAGGCGACCAGCGCGGTGGACTCCGTTTCCGAGATGTATATTCAGGAGGCGCTTGAGCGTCTGATGCGAGGACGCACAACCTTTGTCATCGCCCATCGGCTCTCCACAATACAAAATGCCGATCTCATACTCGTCCTTGACCGTGGAGAGATCGTTGAATCAGGCAGGCACGATGAATTATACGCAAAGGGTGGCTATTACCGCCGCCTTTACGACATGACACTTGTGCGCGAGAGCGTATCAGTCAACGCAACAAAAGACGATAGTAATGAAAATTGAAAACTGTAAATCAAAAATGCAAAATGTTTTGTACTATGCAAAACGCATAACCGATGAAAACTATAGGAATCATCCCTGCACGCTATCAATCAAGCCGATTTGAAGGCAAGGCGATTGTCATCCTTGCCGGCAAGCCTTTGATACAGCATGTGTGCGAGCGTGCGGCGAGGGCGTCAACACTGGACGAGGTTATCGTTGCTACCGATGACGAACGCATCTTCAACGCCGTCCATTCCTTCGGCGGCACTGCGGTGATGACTTCACCAGACCACCGCACCGGCACCGACCGCCTCGCTGAAGTCGCAGCAGCGCGCGCAGATGTTAATTTGATCGTGAACATTCAGGGAGATGAGCCGCTGATGGACCCAGCCCTCATAGACAATGCCGTGCGAAGATTCTCACAAATTCCGGATTTCAAATTCGGCAGCGCCATGACGCCTATTAAAAATGATGACGATCTGAACAATCCGAATGTCGTTAAAGTTGTGGTTGACAGACAAAACCGCGCCCTTTATTTCTCGCGCCACAGCATCCCTTTCAAGCGCAGGGAATCCGATCTCCCCACCTATCAGCATATCGGATTTTATATTTATACGCGGGATTTCCTTCTTGAATTTTCTAAAATGCCCACCACGCCGCTTGAACGGACGGAAGCGCTTGAGCAACTGCGCGCACTTGAGAACGGCATAGAAATTCACCTCCTTGAAACCGATTACATCGGCATCGGCGTGGATACCCCTGATGACATCCCGCGCGTTGAAGCGATGCTTATCCAGGAATCAACCTGATAGTCCGCTGTGTGTAATACTATAAAAACGAAATTACAAATAACAAATCCCAAATTACAAACAAACTCAAATGATCAAAATTCTAAATATAAAACGGAAAAAATATTATCAGGTTTCAATCCACAGTCTTCAGTCTACAGCGATGGATGGTAACCACATACTTACGAAATCTGAAGTCCAGAGTCTGAATTAGAATTTAGAAATTGTGATTTGTTTGAGATTTGTTGCTTGATATTTGGAATTTATATGTTTAAGTAAACAAATTTTTTATCATGAACTATAGAATCGGCATTGATGTCGGCGGCACCTTCACACACGGCGTCGTCCTTGATAACCGCACGCTTGAGATAAAAGCGACCGCCTGCGTTCCCACAACACATACTGCGCCGAACGGGGTTGCGGAGGGCGTTGGACAATGTCTGGGCAAACTCATTGAGAACGGAGAAATCTCTAACGCACAGATAGCCTACATTGCCCACAGCACGACGCAGGCAACAAATGCGCTGCTTGAGGGCGATGTCGCTGCCGTGGGATTGATAGGACTCATCGGTGGAATATCCGGCTGGAAGGCGCGCAGGGAGATGAAGTTTAACGCCGTTCCAATCGGCGGCAGTGGAGCGGTAGATGTAACCACATATTTTTGCAGGGCAGGTGAGATGGAAAAAATCGGCGGTGTATTAAACGCTTTATCCGAAAAAAGGGTGAAAGTAATCGTTGCGGCGCAGCCGTTTTCGGTGGAGAATCCATCTGGTGAGCGGGCGGTGATTGATGAGGCGGCAAAGCGTGGCTTTCTGACAACGGCGACTCATCAGATTTCCGGCTTATACGGCTTGCGCGCACGCACCCGCACCGCCATCGTCAACGCTGCGATACTGCCGAAAATGATGGAAGCAGCAACAAGAACTTATGAAAGCATGGAACGGCGCGGTCTGCGCTGCCCGCTCATGATCATGCGCAGCGACGGCGGCGTGATGGACATCGGGCACGTCAGGCAGAACCCCATTGAGACGCTCCTTTCCGGTCCAGCCGCAGGCGTGTCCGCTGCGATACTACACGAGCGGCTCGGCAGCGGCGTCTTCGTTGAAGTGGGCGGCACGAGCACGGACATCAGCCTTGTCCTGAACGGGAGACCGATGCGCAAGAATGCTGTAGTGGGCGAGCATGTATTGTATTTAAAAACTCTGGATGTGCGCACAGTCGGCGCCGCCGGCGGTTCAATGCCGCGGGTGGGCAACAATAAATTGATTGATGTTGGTCCGCGCAGCGCACATATCGCAGGATTGGGATACGCCTGTTTTCAGCCGCCGGAAGAAATGGAAGACGCAAAAATGGAATTGATAGCGCCGCTGCCCGGCGACACCGCTGATTATGCAGTGGTGCGCACTGGCGCAGGCAAGCGTGTTGCTGTAACTGCGACCTGCGCCGCAAATATGCTCGGACTTGTGCCGGAAGGCGATTATGCGAGAGGAAATGCCGAGTCGGCGCGGCTGGCGATGCGTGCGCTGGCGAAGGCGATGGGAAAAACAGAAGAAGAAACGGCGCGGGAAATGATACAAACTCTCGTTGAGAAGATACACCGCCGTGTCGCAGGACTTTTAAAGGAATACAAAGCAGGTGAGGAGGCACGGCTCGTGGTCGGCGGCGGCGGCGGTGCGGCGGTACTTGTGCCTGCGCTGGCGCAGCGGCTGGGATTCAGATACAGGCAGGCTCGGAACGCCGAGATCATATCAGCGGTAGGCGTGGGTTTGGCATTGACGAAAAGCACTATTGAGAAAAGCATAGTGAATCCCGCCGAAGACGACATAAAACGAATACGCTCGGAGGCGATACAGGCGGTGGTGGATCAGGGTTGCGATCCGTCAACAGTTGAGGTTCATATTGAGGTTGACACAAAGAAGAATGTAGTGCGTGCTGAAGCAGAGGGGGCATCTGCACTCGTGAGCGGTCGTGCGCGAGAAAAAATCTCACCCGAAGAAGCGCGCCGCACCGCGCTTTCCGAATCGGCGCTGACACTTTCAGATGTGAGACTTGTTTTTCAGGATGAAGGGACTTATGTGTTTGAGGGAAGAAAGGGCGAAAAGGCACACGCAGGGCAGGGCGGGAAAGCGATAATTGTTGTTGATGCTTACGGGCTTCTGAAACTCACTGTGCGTGAGGGAAAAATCTTCTCAGTTAATTCACAGGATGCAGAAAAACTCCAGAAAATAATCGCCGCAGGACTTCACTACGGCGACGGCGGCGTAATCGTAAAGCCAATTCACCTGATATACGGCGGCAAAGTGATTGAGACATCACATCTCGGCTCGCCCGAAAAAATCCTCGCCTTCGTAAAAATGGAAATCGCAGATAACCCCGCCCGTGAACAATACTGCCTGGTTGTAACGGCATGAATTCACAATCCATGTAAATCCGTGTAATCCGTAGCAGAAAGACAGATCGCCAACCAGTGCATAAAAAATGGTGAATGATATTGAAAACATAGCATTTGTTCTGATGGTTATTAATGGAAATCTACAGTTGGTATGAGTTTATGATTACTGCAAAAAGTGGGGGAAACCTGCGGTTTGCGATTTTTAATTTTGGAGTGCGACAATTCATTGTCGCTTTCAGAGCCGGGAATTAATTCCCGGCAAAGACAAAGCGGTGATGAATCACCGCACTCCAAATCAAACTTCACTCCCATTGAAGATTTGTTACAGCAACTTGCGCTTTGCTTTAGAGATCATTTAAAATCAACCGAAATCTTCCTGACAATCTTCAGCACCCACTGATTAATCTATTATCCATTAATTTCACGAATTTCATTTCGTGTGAATTCGTGTAATTCGTGGATGTTTTTGACAAAGAAAGGACATTTGATTTTTAACCGAACGAACCATAAAATATGCACAATTGACATTCAGAGGGAGAACACTATGAAAAAGATAAAAACTTTTGCGCAAATTATTTTTATTTTATGCCTCGCTTACCTGACGGTATCGGCATATTCCGCTGAAGATGTCCAGAAAAAAACTGTAATACAGAAAGGACCTTACCTCCAAAATGTCAAAACCGATGCGATAACGATAATGTGGGAGACGAACGCGCCGGGTGCATCTATCGTGGAATACGACGAGATGGAGACATACAGCAAAATTGTTAAGGACGATAAAGAAGTAACAATCCATGAAGTAACACTCACCGGACTTGAAATAGAGAAGACATATTATTACAAAGTTACTACAGGCAATGCCTCTGCAAGAGGGAAATTCCGAACAAGTCCCCGCCGCGATACGCCGTTTAAGTTCGCCGTCTGGGGCGATAACCGAACCGATGTCCTCTCACACACCGCAGTCGCACAGGCAATCGCCAAGGCAAAACCAGACATCGCAATAAATGTCGGCGATGTTGTAACAAACGGCGAAAAATACGAGCAGTGGGGCGCAGAGTATTTCATCCCCATCGGCGTATTTGCGCGCAATGTGCCGACCTTCATCGCCATCGGCAACCACGAGAAGAACGCACACTGGTATTACGATTTCGTCTCCCAGCCCGGCAACGAAGCGTGGTATTCCTTTGACTACGGCAATGCCCACTTCACCATATACGACTCCAACCAGGATTACACACCCGGCAGCGAGCAATACAAATGGCTGAAAAAAGACCTCGCATCACCCGAGGCGCAGAATGCAGCCTGGCGTTTCGTCTTCAAACACCATCCCGAATACAGCGAGGGCTGGGACAAACCCGGCTACACGGGCGAACCGATGATGCAGCATTTCTTAAAACCGCTTTATGAGAAAAACAAGGTTGACATTGTTTTTGCAGGGCACACTCACGATTATGAACGCGGTTTCCTTAAAGGCGTCTATTACATCATCACCGGCGGCGGCGGCTCATCGTTAGACACTTTCCAGCAGGATTTCCCTCACATCACAGTCTATAAATCCGAATATGAGTTCTGCCTCGTTGAAATAAACGGCAACAAACTCAACTTCAGCGTAATCAAACCCAACGGAGAACTAATAGATTCCTTTGAGATACAGAAATAATAAAAAGATTTAGCCACAGAGAACACAGAGAACACAAAGAAATTCACAGAGATTTATTAACTCTGTGTCCTCTGTGAACTCTGTGGTAAATAATAATGTATGATTAAAAATTTGTTATGCCTTCCCGTTGACAGCCGACCTGTATCACGGAATTTGCCTCGCATCGCAGGGGAAATCGGCGGATACAGCGTGCAGATACCCCCTGTGAGATGGGCGGGCGGCAGGGATATGCCGGGCGACATAACTAATGTCAACAAGTGGCTGCTTTCGCGTCTGCGCAAGGGCGCATCAGCGGTGTTCGCTTCAATTGATTTTCTTGCTTTTGGGGGATTGGTCTTCTCAAGGGAACCCGACACGAGTCTTGACGAAGCACTCAAACGCCTGAACATTCTGCGAAGAATAAAAGAATCATTTCCGGAAACTCCAATTTTAGCCTTTCAGACGATACCGCGCGATGCCGTAACCGTGCGCGATGTTGAATCACTCCGCCTGTGGAAAACCATGATGGAAAAAGGCGAGTATCCGAAGTGGTTCACGGTGATGAGGAAGCGAAACCTTGAAGTCTCTAACAGACTCATTGAAATGGCAGCAGAGGGTATCTTCCATACGCTCATTTTCGCAAAGGAAGATGTTGCGCCGAGCAGTCCATTTCTTGCAGAACTGGATATTCTGCGCAAGGAAATCAGGAAAAGGGGGCTTGAAAAGCGAGCCTTTGTGCAGAACGGCACCGATGAGATACTTCTTCTGCTCCTTGCGCGCTACATCTGCAAGGAAAATGGAACGGCGCCGCAAATTTACCTTCACCTTTCGGACGACGAATTCTTTCAGCGCATCCCGCCGTATGAAAATGTGCCGTTCCGGCAGACGCTGCGGGCGCAGGCAGCGGTTATCGGGGCAAGATTTGCTGACAAACAGCAACAGTGCGATTTTGAGATAGTCCCTCACTTTTCAGGAACGACGCCGGAAGATATTTTTCTCTCACAGATACGAGGAAAAAACCGTTTCGGAACCGACAAGGCTTCGTTGGGGCGAACAATGAAAATACTCAAGGAGCGGCTGCGGTCAGGTGCACCGGTGGCACTCCTTGACTGCGCATTCCTGAACGGCGCAGACGCATCGCTGATCAAGCGCTTGCTCGCACAAAACTTGTTCTTCCGCCTCTTTGCCTACAGCGGCTGGAATACTTTCGCCAACCGCTCGGGCAGCCTGCTCGCTTACTCGTCTATTCTCAACGCAGCCTTGCATAGCCATATTAAGCCGCGCCCTGTTCTGCTTCGCCAGCAACTTCAGTGTCTCACAGAGCATCTTCTCCATGATTGCATTTATTCCTCAATCGTCAGAGGCGGAATGGTCAAACTCGCCGACGCAGCAGGAAATGTATCAAAATCAGGCGAATCAAAAAATGCCCTTTTGCAGGAGATGCGAAATGAAACAGCAAAGATGATGGTTTCATACGCAGGTAATAATGTGAAACCGGTGTGGTATGCGCACCCTGCTTTTTTCAGCGGACTGGATATCGAAAATGCGTATTTTCCCTGGGGCAGGATTTTTGAGGCAGATTTGCGGGCAAAGCCGATCTTTAAAAAAATTCAGGCGTAACGCTGACCAGAGAACAAATCAACTTGTCTAAAGGACGACACAGGCTGTTTTTTAGACAGCCTGTAATCAGGGTATTATAATATGAACAAGTGTGGAAATAAGTTTTTGTTATGGAAAAGACAATAATTGATTATATTCTTGAGGGAGGCAGCATAGACGAGGCGATTGCGAAAAGGCTGAAGCAATTTCTCAGCAAGGGGAGTCCGAAAGTTGCCTTGCATGCAATGGAGGTTTATGAGAAATTGCCGGAGGAGAAGAAGAGAGAGTTTGAAGGCTACGGGCTTACGCCACAATTTATGGAAAAAATGTACAAGAAGGTGTATAGGAGATAATAGTGAAAACGCTGGTGCTGATTGGGCTGCGGAGCAAGGAGATTGAGGAACTGCTCACCTGTTTAGAAGAAAACGGTTACACACCGCAGATAATTGCTCGTGTGGAGCAACTGAAAGATTTTGTAACATCGGGCGAGACGATGGTCGTTCTGCTTGACACCGGCACGGCAGGGGAAGATGGCGTGGGAGTTTACCGCAGATTACGCGTGCAGCCCGCATTTTCGGGTTGCAGACTTATAGTGCGCCTTAAGGACACAAAAATTCCTGACGCTCCGTGGCTGAGCGTCGCCGATGATTTTTTTCTTGACATTGCACCATCAGCGGAGGTTTTGGAGCGCATACGACGGGCGTTTATGCAGGTTAACGGCGATGTGCGTGAAATCATATCTGTCGGCGGACTGACGATTGACCCCGAAAGGTATGAAGTTCGCTACCGCAGTTGCCTTCTGTCGCTCACTTACAAGGAATTTGAACTGCTGCGGTATCTTGCCGAGAACGCTGGAAAAGTGTTCAGCCGCGAGCATCTGCTGCGCGAAATCTGGGGATACGATTATTACGGCGGCACTCGGACGGTGGATGTGCATATCCGACGCCTGCGCGCAAAGTTGAGCGAAGTGTTTGCCGATTGCATAAGCACTGTGCACGGCGTCGGATATAAAATGGAAAGTAAAACCTGATTCTTGTGCAAAAAGTGCGCAGATAAAAGTTTGCCACAGATAAACACTGATAAACACTGATGCACACAGATGCAATGAATAATCCGGGATGAAAAAGATAGTCAGGGAAAAATACAACATCTTTCTGGCGGGCGGCTCTGAAGCGGTGGCGCGTAAGGCGGCGGAGTTGGCAGATGAGAAGACGGTATCGCTTGTAAAGAAGAACTCACAGGTTGATTTCGTTTATGTGCTTGATGTATCGGAAGAAGGCAGGTGGGCGATGGAAAAGGCTGCAGCAGAAGGCGTGCCGCTGATTGCCGCACCCGAAGCCTTTTCCTCAGAGCAGGAAATAAGCACATTTGCAGCGCAGGCGGAGGGGCGCGGCGCACAGTTTATGGCGGGGCACACGCTGCTTTTTGCTCCAGGCTTTCTGAAAATATTCGTAGCCATCCAGCGCGGAATCATCGGCGATGTCTCGTCTGCACAGGTAAAAATCTTTGTCAGCCCTATTGACAAAGAGCAAATAGAGAATGTTTATCACGAACTCCTGTCGGCAGTATATCTTGCCCGCAAGATCGCAGGCGCAGAAGCGGAGAAATCCCATTGTGAAGTCCTGCCGATGGAATACAGCCCTGCATGGCTGGAGGCGGACATACTTTTCAGCAACGGAGTGCACGGCGAGATAGAGTTGCTGCCGCCGCGCGGCGAGGGCGACGGAACGGCGGTGGAATTGGTTGTGGAAGGCAGCGGGGGCAAATTCCATTGGTATTACTCCCCGCATGGAGAGACCTTGCATCACATACAGAACGGCGTGCGGCGCGGAGTGCCCGTTGCGCGCTCATCGCCTGAAGTGCAGGAAGTGCGTTCAATGACAGATTTCCTGCGCCGGGGCATCGCACCGTTTGAGACCGCAGCAGACGGCATCGCCTGCGCCGAACTGTGCAAAAATCTGATCCACGATGCTAAAGAGCGCACTGCAAAAAAAAATCTTAAAGTCCTCCTCGTTCATGTGCCCCGCTACCGGATAATCGGAGACGAACTTTTCATCCCTGCGCTCGGCATCGCACGCCTCACCGCCTACCTGCACGAGTTCGGCTACGACGCGCGCCAGACCGACCTTGACCCCTACTTCCGCGGACGCCAGACGGAACTTGATGTGTTCAACAATGAAGATGCGGTTCAGAAATATCTCGTAGGCGGTGAACTTGATGGGCGACTGGCAAAGGCACTTGATGCTCTAAAAAAATTATATGAGTTTGATGAATACGACCTCATCGGCTTCTCCATCATAGACTTTTACCTGCGGTTTCAACTCAACATAGCGCTTTCGCTCGCAAAGCGTATAAAAGAACGAAACCCAAACACAACCGTGGTTCTCGGCGGTGTTGCTGATGAGATACGAACGGACGACACGCTCAAGCGGTTCCCGCACATCGTTGATTTCGTGATTGAGGGCGACGGCGAGACCGCCATCCGAAAACTTGCCAACTTCCTTGAACACCGCGACCGCCTGACAAGAAACATCCCGAACATCTGTTTCGCAGGCGACGGCAGAGTCGTGAAGAACCGCCAGGTGATTCTCAAACTGCGGCGCCGTCCGTGCCCAACCTTTGACGGCATGCCGATGGAACTTTACAGGCGCACGATTTCCCCACAACTGCGCCAGACTTTGATTGAAGACAACTTGCTTGCGCCCGATGAAAAGCCGCAGATACTTTATCTTCCCTATTACAATGTCAAAGGGTGCGCCTACAAATGCCTCTTCTGCGGCTTCCAGTATTTTCTTGATATGCAATCCGTTGAGAAGACCGCCAGAGAATTAAAGCGACTATCGGAACAATATCAGACGAATTACTTTTTCCTATGGAACACCACGATCAATATGACTTATAAATATCTTGACGAGTTGTGCGATGCGATAATAGCGGAAAACTTGAACATCCTGTGGTCAGATTCGGCGCGCCCGCAGTATGTTGACCCGCCGCTGGCGCAGAAGATGGCGCGCGCAGGCTGCATACTCCTGAACTTCGGGCTTGAATCTGCAAGCAACAAAATCCTGAAAATCATCCGCAAGGGCTTCACCGCGGAGGAAGCAGAGGCATCGCTGCGCGCCATACACGATGCAGGCATAATGACGCGGGTCAACCTCATCGCCGGCTTCTTCCACGAGCAAGACGAAGATATAAAAGCCACCTGCGATTTCCTTGAACGCAATGCCGAGTGCGTTGATATGATCGGCTGCTTCAACGCCTTTTACTGGAACGAGGGCGTGGTTGTGGATGTGGAGCAAATCGGGCTGCGGCTGCGACCGAATAAGGGGACGATTCCTACAGGGCAAGAATCAATCGCCTACGATGAAATCGGCGGCTACACCTGGGAGGAAAAAACAGTGGCGATGGCGCGGTGCAAGGACGATGTGCTCAAGTGCATACGGCGCAACAACATCTTTTACGAAACCGCCGTAGATGAATACGATATGTTTTATCTGTTCTCCAAATTCCGTGATCTGAAGACAGTGAAGAAATATTTATTCGGCGCCACGCCGTCAACCTCGGACATCCGCGTGAATCCAAGCGAAAGAGTTACTCCCTGAGTATTATTTCAGTCTGATTAGTTTTTAATTTTCAAAAATACAGCCGGAGAAATTATTTTTAATTTAGGTGCGACCCTTTTCAACTCTTTTTTATCTATTTCAAGAAGGTCTTTATCGCTAGTTACAAGAAAATCTGCATTCGCAGCGACACAACATTCAATAACCATATTATCCTTTTCATCTCTGCAAAGATATAATGCCTTTTCCGGAGACACTACTTCGGCATTGGAAATAAACGCTGCAATCCCTGAAAGAAGTGCCCTCAACTGTGTTAAAGTAATCTTACTTTCAATCTCAAGTTCAACTGGTGTATCCCTGTATTCTTTAAGAAGTTGTGGAGAAACATATATATCCGCCGATTCAAAAACCTTTCTTACAACTTTTTCAGGAACGCCGCCAAAAACAAATCCTGAAATAAGCACACTTGTATCAACTACCACTCTGTTTCTTCTTATTTTCGCAGGCTCTCCTTCTTATTCTTTTAACGGTTTTCTCTATATCATTAATTGTTAAGTTGGTTTTCTTAAATGTCTCTTTGGCAATACTGATAGCAGCCTCCAGTCTGTCTTCTGGTGATAATACTGAAAGTATAAAATCATCGGGTTTGATCTTTAATTCTGTTTTCACTTTTACACCTCATTTCAAAGATAAAACCCAGAAAATCTTTATTTTACGGAAATTTAATTATAGTTTTTTATTCTGACGCATCGCCGACCTTCTCCGAAGAATCACCGACCGATTCATAAACTTTTATCCTTTTATCAAGGTTCACAAGACGGATCATGTTTGCGACATTAGGATTCGGGGCGGCGAGGCAGATTTCCTGCCCGCGCTCGTAGCCTTCCTTCCACAGTTGCGTGATGGTGCCGAGCCCCATGCTGTCAATGTGGGTGACATCTCCAAGGTCAACTATTATCTTCTTCTGTTTTTGTTCAAACAGGTCTTCAACAACCTGCCGAAGGGCTTTATATGAGGCGAAGTTCAGGTCGCCGGACAGTCTCAATACCGAGTTGCCGTTTTTGCTCGTCTTTCTTATCTTCAATTGCCTCACCTCCTCAGAGGTCTTATTATCACCGCAATTATATCACAGGCGGTTTGTAAATAGTAGTCGTCAAATGTAGGGGTAAGGCTTGCCTTGCCCTAAATAAAATGCGCAATAATTTCTATTACAATGCGCTAATACTCAATGGGGGAGAACTCGTGCTGCCTGAGCGCCTCGTAGAGGACGATCCCTGCGGCGGTGGCGATGTTGAGGCTGCGGATGACGGTGCGGATGGGTATGCGGAAACAGAATGAGCGGTTCTGCTCAAGCAGTTCGCGCGGCAGCCCGACGGACTCTTTGCCGAACACAAGGTAATCGCCGATGCGATAACTTATATCGGTGTAAAGTGTTTCTGCGGATGAAGAAAAATAGAGAAAGCGCGCATCAGCGGGCGCGGTTTTTTTGAGCGCATCAAACGATGGATGGTATTTGAGATTCACATGCTCCCAGTAATCAAGTCCAGCGCGTTTTACGGCGGCATCGTCAATACTGAAGCCGAGTTTTCCGACGAGATGGAGCGCAGCGCCCGTGGCGGCGCAGAGCCGCGCCGTGCTGCCCGTGTTCTGCGGAATTTCAGGTTCTATGAAGACGATGTTGAACATATTTTTTAACCACGAAGGGCACGAAGGACACCAAGAAAATTATAAAGCGATTTTTAATTCTCTTTTATTACCAATTTGGAGTGCGACAATTATTTGTCGCTTTCATTTACGGCGATATATCGCCGTATGATAAAGCGGTGAAATATCACCGCACTCCAAAATTATCCATTTATTTTTGGTAAGGTGCGATTGGAAACCGAACATTACAAAAATCCACCTCTGATAGTTTGTGTCTATGAATAATGTGCCATTGAAAGTGCGAAAGTTCACTATGTCATAAATAATATCAACCAGTTAAAGGAGCAAGACCAATTTTTGATAAACTTTTTCAATCTACAACATTGCTTCATAACGGTAAAGTAATTTTAAGTCCGCAGTTCCGGTATGTTTTTATAAAGTTCCAGCGATTCCGGATTCATCAGGGCATCTTTGTTCAAGACCTCTTCGCCGTGAATGGTTTTTCTGACGGCGAGTTCAACTTTTTTAAAATTGAGCGTGTATGGGATGTCAGAAATGGCGATGATCTTTGCAGGAACATGCCGCGGTGAACAATTTGTTCTTATCGTTGATTTGATTTTGTTTTTGATTTCCTCTGTCAATTCATAACCTTTTGCCATTTTCACGAATAAAATAACGCGCACATCGCTCTCCCAGTCCTGTCCGACTACTATGCTGTCGGCAATTTCTTCCATCGTTTCCACTTGCCTGTAAATCTCAGCAGTGCCGATGCGGACGCCGCCGGGGTTAAGTGTAGCATCTGAGCGACCGTAGATTATCACGCCGCCGCGATCGTTTATCTCAATAAAATCGCCGTGCCGCCACATACCGGGATAGACATCAAAATATGCTGAATGGTATTTCTTCCCGTCGGGGTCGTTCCAGAAGTAGATCGGCATAGAAGGGAAGGGCGCGGTGCAGACGAGTTCGCCTTTGTAATTCAGTCTCGGCTTGCCATCGTGGTAAAACGATTGAACATTCATCGCGAGGCATCGGCACTGAAGTTCGCCCGCATAAACAGCCCCCATCGGATTGCCGGCGGCGAAGCAGCCGTTCAGGTCGGTGCCGCCGGAGATGGAAGATAGGCAGATGTCTTCTTTGATGTTGCGGTAAACATATTCAAATCCCTCTTTCGGAAGCGGCGAACCCGTTGAAAGCAATGCCTTTAAGGTGCTCAAATCATATTTCTCTTTGGGTTTTAAACCTTCCTTATCAATTGCGGCGATGTAGCGCGCGCTTGTCCCAAAAACTGTCATTTTTTCATCCTGCGCCAACTTGAACAGGACGCCGGGGTCAGGATAGAACGGTGAGCCGTCAAAAAGTATGATCGTCGCCCCGAGTGCAAGCGAACTCGTCAACCAGTTCCACATCATCCAGCCGCAGGTGGTGAAATAAAAAATCTTGTCCTCCCGCTTCAAGTCTGTGTGCAGTTTCAATTCCTTGATATGATGTATCAGAATACCGCCAGCGCTCTGAACCATGCACTTGGGCAGCCCGGTGGTGCCTGATGAATACATGATGTAAAGCGGGTGCTCAAACGGAAGTTGCTCAAAGTCAATTTCAAGTCCTTCTTCTCCGGCGAGAAAATCACCGTAGCGGACAGCGTTCGGCACACCGCCGATGTTGGGCTTCTTTTCGGTATAAGGCACGACAACGATTTTCGGAGTGGACGGCAGTTGCCTGACAACCTCGGCGACCTTGCCGAGCGAATCAAAGGTTTTGCCGTTGTAAAAGTAGCCGTTTGCGGTGAAGAGCACTTTGGGTTCAATCTGCCCGAAGCGGTCAAGGACGCCCTTGATGCCGAAATCGGGTGAGCAGGACGACCAGACAGCGCCGATGCTTGTTGCGGCAAGCATTGCGATGATCGTTTCAGGCATATTGGGCATGAAGCCTACGACACGGTCGCCTGCGGTTACGCCTATGCCCCTCAACGATCTGGCGAGCCGCGCCACGCTGTCGTATAACTCTTTATATGTTATTTTTGTGCTGGTCTGGGTTTCACCCTTAAAAATGATCGCCGTGTGGTCGTCGCGAAAACGGAGCAGGTTTTCCGCGAAATTCAGGCGCGCACCAGTAAACCACCTTGCGCCGGGCATCTTCGCCAGATCGTCAACCACCTGATCATATTTCCGTGAGTGAATGATCTCGGCATAATCCCACATTATCTCCCAGAAATCAGGTGTGTTGTCAATTGACCACTGATAAAGTGATTCATAATCGCCAAAGTTTTTATTGTGTTTTTTATTGACGATCTGCATGAACTTGAACATGTTCGTGCTTTTAATTCTTCCATCAGACGGTTTCCAGATCGGTGTTTTCATGTCATACCTTCTTGTTAATTAATTACAAAGTTGCAAAAACTTCATGCTCTTTGCGTGAAATATTTTAAGTTTTTGAAATATTGAGGCAATGCAATGATGTTTTTCGGAAAGCGTAGTTAAGCATTATATCTTCCGCCGAAACTGCCTTTATCCTTGGGGGTTTCATAAGATGGTTTTATTGAGTCCACTGTGCCGCTGCCGGAGTAAATCCCTCTGAGGTTCAGCCGGAACTCGTCGGGGTTGCCGGTTGCCGACAGTGCCGTCTCAAGCGTAATTTTTTCTTCTTCCTTATATAACCGAACAAGGTCGCGGTTCAGTGTGTGCATGTGCAGGAATTCCGGCGCGGCTATGATCTGCCTGTAAACTTCCGCAGGGGGCGCCGCTTCAAGGATCATCTTTCGTATGAGCGGAGTTGATATGAGGACTTCGGTTGCGGGAATTCTGCCTTCAGAATCTTTGAGCGGGAGTAACCTCTGGCAGATGATGCCTTGCAGGCAGGAGGCGAGTTGGATGCGCACCTGCTGCTGCTGATGCGGCGGGAAGACATCAATGATGCGGTCAATCGTGCTTGGGGCATCGCTCGTATGGAGGGTGCTGAGGACGAGATGACCGGTCTCGGCGGCTGTGAGAGCGGTTGCAATGGTCTCAAGGTCGCGCATCTCGCCGATGAGGATGACATCAGGGTCCTGCCGCAGCACATGGCGCAGCGCGCTTGAAAACGATTCGGTGTCGGTGCCCACCTCGCGCTGGCTGATGATGCACTTGTTATCACGGTGAAGAAACTCAATGGGGTCTTCAATAGTAACGATGTGGGCGTTACGGTTGGAGTTGATGAACTCAAGCATGGTGGCGAGCGTTGTGGATTTGCCGCAGCCTGTCGGACCTGTCAGGAGGACGAGACCGTAACTTATATTGCACAGGTAGGTGAGGGCGTTATCAGGTAGACTAAGATCAGCAAAATTTTTCACATCAAAAGGGACGATGCGCATGACGGCGCGCAGTGTGCCGCGCTGGTGGCTGAGGTTCACGCGGAAGCGCGCCACGCCCGGCACGCCGTAGGCGAAATCAAGTTCGTGCGTGGTGCTGAAGGTCTTCTTCTGCCAGTCGTCCATAATGCCGTAAATCATCTGGTTTAATGTTTCGGCGCTGAACCGCTCCCTGCCGAGCGGACGCAAAATGCCATCCACCCTGACGATAGGCGGGCTGCCCACCTTCAGATGCAGATCAGAACCTTTTAACTCCACAAGTGCCTTGAGAAGATCGTTTAGAGTCATGTCGTTCTTACCTTTCTTGTTATCATCCAAATGTAAGCATAAATAAACCAATTAACAAATTCGTATTCGCCCCTCTGTTCCGTGCTTTTCAATACACCTATCTTTTTCATACGGTTGAAAAAATTATCCAGAACTTTCTTCTCTTCGCCAGACAACCCCTTATCTAAATCTGTTTTCGTAAAAACGAATTTTTCCGATGCTTTTTCCAGTATTTTCTTGTATTTTTTGCTCTTTATCGCATCCATTATTTGTCTGTTTAGATATTTGTTCCCAACAATCTCCGTTGCTTTGAATATACCAACTACAGCATCATTTTTATCAATATGATTATCGGAATCCACCCGTAGCACAGCATCGCCAATCTCATGTAAAAGAGTAGGCAGCCCGCTTGAATAATCAATAATAGAGGTTAATGCATCCCGATCGATCGTGATACCAACTTTCTCAAAAGTTTTTTTATAAAATTTCTCTATTTCGGGACCGTGCAGACGGGAAATCTCTACCACATCAAATATTCTGCCGACTGATTCCTGATGTTTCATCATCGCATATCGTCTCTCCGGGATACCGGATAGCATCAAAAGTAGTGGCAGCGTGGTACGAGAAATGGCAATCCCATCCACAAAACTTTTCAAAAAATGCGCGAAATTTGGGTTGTCAGAAAGCCCGTTAATATCATCAAGAACGATCAGCATCCCTTTATTGCCTGCGGTTTTAAGCAAATTGCTCAATGCCTGTGGAAAATTCCTTGTTATACCATCCAAATCACGCTTGTCAGGCTCAAAACGGAATGTTATCAATCCCATCGCATTTACTTCACGAATATAATCTTTAAGAAAAGTTTTGATTTTTTCAAAAAATGATTTGCCATGACTTTCCCTGACAAAACTTTCAAAAATTCTTCTTGTCATTTCTTCCAATTGTGTTACGCCGCCAAGAGATACATAGGCACATAGAAAGTTATAATTTTTTTCCGCTATCTCCCTTGAATAAGCAGCCAGCGAACTCTTGCCAATACCCCTCTCCCCCGTAATAAATATGTTCTTCTGTTTACCATTGAGCACTTCTTTCATTGAGCGAGTAATCAGCGAGAGTTCTTCCTCGCGCCCAACAAACAGATCGGGCGGAACCGGTATCCCAGGAGTAAATGGGCTTTGTTCTTTTTCTTTAAATACTGTGTTTTGCATTTTTACCGGTTGTAAGTAAATCGTATATAGATTATAATGGTTGAATTATATACACATACCACTAATCAGTGCAAATCTGTGTAATCTGTGGATAACTCAATAAACAATCGCTTCTTTAAGGCTTCCTACAAAGTTCTCTAATGCCTTCATCATCTGCTGCCGGGAATCAAGGTTGCGCTCTATGATGCTCACCGCCGCGCTGCCTACCACGATGCCGTCCGCCCACCGGCTCGCCGCCCGCGCCTGATCAGGTGTGGAAATGCCGAACCCGATCAGTAACGGCTCTTTGACCACGCCGCGTACGAGTGTGATAAATGACTGAAGTTCCTCAGGCAGCGATTCCCGCGTGCCCGTGATGCCCGTCCGTGAAACGCAGTATATGAAAGGTTGGGAGAGAGCGGCGATGGCTTCCATGCGCCGTATTGAAGTCGTCGGGGTAATCAGAAAAATTGTGCCGAGGTTAAAAGATTTCGCAATATCCATATTTTCGCCCCATTCCTCGGGCGGCAGGTCGGTGATCAGAACCGAGTCAACCCCTGCGCTTGAAATGTCCTGAAAGAAACGCCTCGTGCCGTATTTGAAGACAGGATTGAAGCAGGTCATCACAAGTGCTGCAATATCCGAGCGGCTTCTAATCTTTTCAATGAAACCCGGCAGTTGCCTGAGGCTGAAATCCTTATTCAGCGCACGGCGGTAGGACTGCTGTAGTATAGGACCATCCATAAGCGGGTCGGAGTAGGGGATGCCTAACTCAATTATGTCCGCGCCCCACTCGTGCAGGTGCGAGAAAACTTCAAGAGATGTATCAAGGTCAGGGTCGCCGATAGTGGCGAAAATGGCGAGCGCCTTCTCTCCTTTGGTTTTCAATTCCTGTAATTTTTCCGCAATCTTCATTCTTCTTTGCGAACTTTGCGTTCTTTGCGTGAACGAAAATTTAAATTCACAGATGTAGGGCGCGCGCTCCTGTGCGCGCCTGCATTTTTATTTAAAATCGCCCAATTTAGGTTGTTATTATTTCGTTTGATCCGGGACGAAATTCTGTATATCGTGTATTGAGCCTTCACGGGATTCTTTTGGTTTGAGCACCGCACGAACCGGCATGCCTATAGTAACCTTCTCGGGTTTTATGCCATCAACCTTATGCACCAGACCGCCAGTTGAATTGCCGAATTTGATCAATCCTATGATAACCGGCTTTTCAAGCCGCTTTCCGTCAACATCAATATGCGCAGCGGTGAAAGTATGGACGACGCCCTTCAGACCGACATCCACCCATTCCTCAAGCCCTTCAAAGCACCGCTCGCAGTAAATCTTCGGCGGCACATAGACCGCATCGCATTTTTCGCACCGCGTCCCCATTATCCTGCCTCTGTCTTTCAGTTCCCTGAAAAACCGCTCGCCCGCTATCCCCGCCGTATAGAGAAACTCAACAGGAAATTCACCATGCCACGCCTTCAAATCAACATTTCTCGTTACCCGTTCCGTCAATCCCATTTTGT
>JBFMBQ010000235.1:0-3768 GCA_040755115.1 bacterium | reverse complement strand
GAGACAATTAATTCCAGCAGATCGCCCCTGTCGCAAACGACCGTTTTAACAATACCTTTTCTGTATGCAATCATAGGTTTTCGGATTGATGCTTAAGTTAGCCGTGGATTGCGCGGATTGCGCTGATTTTTTTCGTTGCAGTGTTATGTGTTATCCGTCCTTTTTCCTCATTTCAAAGAACATGAGGAATATTTCTCTGTCAAGTATTTTGTAATAGAGTTTTCCCACGATGCGACCGTCAGGTAATCGCCGAACGCGGTCTATCACTCTGCGCATCACCATGCTGTTTTGCGGTTGATCGTAATTGATTAACAGGTGATCATTTTTCAGTTCAAGTTGAAAATGTCCGAATCTTGTTCCTTTAAGGATCACATTGTCCCCTTTGCAGTCGGCATCCACTGCCTTGCGGTGCTTCATAATCTCAAGGGAAAGCCATGGGAACCATGGCACGACTACATAATACTCGCCTGAAAAGCACTCGGGTTCAAGCACTTCGCCCCGTTCGTATAATTCTTCAAGTTCTTTTAGTTTCTTGAAATTGAACATCTGCGCAAAATTGCAATTTTTTTAGACTTTGGACTTCGGGAATATATGGTTATCTTTGCATACTCATTCTTTCACTTCAAATGCCCTATTCACGCCAACGATATTTATAAATGGAGAAACATCTATCGGTTTAAGTATCAAAGGTCTCTCCCCAAGCGCCATGGCTGTTCCAAAGATTACGAGCAGTCTGTTAAATTTTCCATCTTTTAACGCCTTCTGTTTAATGCGCATATAAAGCCACCCGTCGTCTGTGTAGTAGCGCGCATCCGCATCGGTTACTTCAGCGAGGTTTTTATAAACATCAAGCAACCCTATTACGGGAAAAAGCATGAACTGCGCATGCTGACCATGGGCGAGCACGAAATCCGCCTTGAATGTTCTCCTTCTTTCTTCATAAGGGTAGTATACGCCGACGCTGTAAATATATGGATTGAAGGGAGTGATGGTGCCGCCGCTGATTTCGCCTTCCACTCTCACCCCGAAGTAAAGAATATCGCCATCGTAGCCGATTCCGGTTTCAAGAATATCAAGGTCTGCGTTGACGAGTCTTTCATCATCGTTTTTGTCGGTGATTTTTCCAAATAATTTTGGCGCCTCTTTCCCACCCCATTCAATCGGAGTTGAGGGCAGTTCAAGGAGGATGTTCCCTGCTTCGTCCTTCGCGGAAAAGAAGAAAGGATATTTGCCCTCTTTCCCGACCGGTTTAAGCGTTGCAATCCATTGATTTTTGCTTTTTATATTTTGATCCAGTTCCACTTCAGTCCATGTTTCGCCATCGTCCTCTGAGTAGTAAAGGGAAGCGTAAAGCGGCTCGTTGTCAGTAAGAGAGGCATTGTTTTCTATCTTTGCCTCTATAAGGATTTCATCATCCGGCGTAGGATTTTGCGGCGAGACCTTGACGCTGCTGACGAGCGGCGGGGTATTGTCGGTAAGGTATCGTTCAAGAGGGACATTTGCTTCTTCCTGGATGTAGTAGAGCGAGAATTTTTCCGACAGCGCATCCTGCTCGGCTGGAGTTGTGTTGTCAGCAAGCAGCAACAGCGAGGCAAGTAAAATAGAGAGAATAAAAACTGTAATCCTCCTGTTTTTCATTGTCTTCTCCTTTTTTATAGATGAAAATTCAATGATGAATATTATCAGAAGGTGAATATGGCTGTCAAATATCGGATGCGTTAATCAGCGACATCAGCGTAATCAGCGTCAGAATATTTAAAGGCAACGATCATCAGGATTCTGGACAATCTTTCCGTTTTATGTAAAATGAGTTTTAAAAAAGCGAGGAGAAAATAAATGGCGAGCAATGTGTATTTTGCCAGTATGAGGACGCGTTTCGGGAGAAATCTGTATGATAAACTCAGCGCGTTATACAAAAGGTGCGATCTCGGCAAAATAATTGACGGCGGTGATCTGGTTGCGCTGAAGCTTCACTGGGGCGAGCGCGGGAACCTCGGATTCATCCCGCCGCCGCTCGTGCGCATTATCGTTGAGCGGGTCAAGACGAGCGGCGGGAAACCGTTCCTGACTGATACGAACACGCTCTATGTCGGCAGCCGGCGCAACGCTGTTGATAATCTTCTTACCGCGATAACGAATGGTTTTTCACCTGTCGTGGCGGGTGCGCCGATTATCATTGCGGATGGTCTTTGCGGACATGATTATGTGAAGGTGAAGATAGATGGAAAGCATTTCTCAGAGGTAAAGATTGCGAGCACGGTATATCATGCTAATGCGCTGATTTCACTCGCACACTTCAAGGGGCATCCCGGATCAGGTTTTGGCGGCACATTTAAGAATGTGGGGATGGGATGCGGGGCTGCCAGCGGCAAGCAGAATATGCATTCCGATGTGAAACCCAGTGTGAGCAAGGAGCAGTGCACAGCCTGCGGTCTCTGCATCAAGTGGTGTCCGGCGGTTGCGATTACTGCCATGAAGGATGGCAAGGCGGTGATTGATCAGACAAAGTGCATCGGCTGCGGCGAATGTGTGGTGGTGTGTCAGTTTGAAGCGATTGCTGTGAACTGGGAAAGCGATACGCCGACATTTCTGGAAAAGATGGTGGAGTATACGCTTGGTGTAATACAACAGAAGAACCGTAAAGTCGGCTTTTTTAATTTCGTTATTAATGTTTCGCCCGATTGTGATTGCTGTAGTTGGACGGATGCCTCAATCGTTCCCGATATCGGGATACTTGCTTCAACTGACCCTGTGGCGGTTGACAAGGCAGCGCTTGATCTCGTCAACAAGTCGCAGCCTCTTCCTGATTCAGTTCTAAAAGATAAGGGCAAAGAGAAGGCTGAAAATAAATTTGAAGCCATCCACCGCGTTGGCGGCGAGCATCTGCTTGTTTATGCCGAGAAACTCGGGCTTGGGTCAAGGGACTATGAGTTGATTGAAGTTAAATAAATTAAACCCTTAGGACGAAAAAAAAGTTCACGCAAAGAGGTGAAATATGAAATGTCCGGTGTGTAAGAATGAAATGAGTGAGCAGGATTTTGGCGGCGTGAGGGTTGATGTCTGCAAAAACGCCTGCAAGGGGATATGGTTTGACTGGCTTGAATTGAAAAAACTTGATGAGAAAAACGAGGGCTTCGGCAATGCGCTGATGGAGGCGCAGAAATACCCCCGGATTAACGATGAAGACCGCAAGAAAATCAATTGTCCGAAATGCGGCTTGCCGATGCACATGCATAAATATAAATCTGCGAAGGAAATAAATGTTGACGAGTGCTACGAGTGCGGCGGCTTTTTTCTTGACTCGGGAGAATTCAAAGAAATACGCGATAAATTTATGAGCGAGAAGGAAGAAGAGGAATATCTCCAGAAACTGATTGACGGTATTCCTGCCCGAAGGGAAGCGATGGAAGAGCAACAGAAAGAAAAACTCCGTGCCGATGCCTTGAGAAAATACACAAGATTTATGAGGTTGAGTTATTATTTGACCGGGAAATAAGAGTAATAATTTTTATCCATTAATTTCACTAATTTTCACGGATTTAAACGGGTGATTTAAATGATGCCACAATATATTGTGGTGTCTTTTTTTATGCCCATATATATTGTGTAAAATCCCCAAAAATCAGCCAAAACAAGCAAATTTGCAGTTATCATTATTAATTGTTGTGGGAAGATGTGGGTTTTACTTAAAAATTCAAGATTTTTTTTAAAAAATGTCTTGACAACAGTGTTAAATCGTGGTAATTTAGGGATACTTTGTGGTAAAAA